>DASVHW010000173.1 GCA_036382395.1 Candidatus Binatia bacterium
CACCTGAACGGTGCGCACGCGTGCCTCCTCGCTGCCCGGAAGAAGACGCACGATGTCCCCGGCGTGGATCACGCCGCCGATGGCGGTGCCCGTCACCACTACGCCATGCCCGTGCATCACAAAGGCACGATCAACGGGAAGCCGAAAATAGCCGGTGGACTCGGGGCGCGTGTACCCCGCCAGGAGCGCCTCGATGGTCCGTCGCAACTCGCTCAACCCCAGCCCCGTTACCGAGGACACCGCAATCATCGGCGCGCCTTCGAGCGTGGTGCCGGCAAGCAAGATCTCGATCTCTTCCCGCACCGCCGCGAGGCGCGCGGTGTCGACCAGGTCCGCCTTGGTAATCGCCACCACCCCATGTGAAGCGCCCAGGAGATGCAGGATATCGAGGTGCTCTTCAGTCTGCGGCATGACCCCATCGTCCGCCGCGACAACCAACAGCACCAGATCGATGCCGTGTGCGCCGGCGAGCATGTTGCGGATGAACCGCTCATGTCCCGGCACATCGACGATACCGACGCGCTCGCCGTTCGAGAGGTCCAGGTATGCGAACCCCAAATCGATGGAAATGCCGCGCTCCTTCTCCTCTTTGAGCCGATCCGTTTCCTGGCCAGTCAAAGCCCGAATGAGCGCGGTCTTGCCGTGATCGATATGCCCGGCGGTACCGATGATGTGAGGCATAAATCAGCTGTCAGGAATCAGCCATCAGCTCGACGACTCAGCACTCAGCACCCAGGACTCAGGACTATTTCTCGGCACGAGATCTTCAGCTTGGAAGATGCCACGCAAGTCTAGGAGAAATTGCCCGGATTGTACGCGGCCGATGATCGGCGGATCAGCAGCGCGGAAGCGGCGCGCGATCTCTTGTGCGCCGAGCGTCGGATGGGTGATCGCGACGGCTTTGCTCGGCAGGTTCTCGATCGGCAAGGCGCCGCTACCGATCTCGGACTCCGAATCAACCAGCGCGACAACAAATCCCGCACCGAGTGCCGCACGCAGCAGCGGCAGGACCGCCTGGCCCACTGCTTCCATCTCCGTCAGTGGACGCGTAAGCCAGCGCAGCGTCGGCAGAGTCGTGCGCAGATCCGGGGCCGTGCGATATAGGTGGAGGGTCGCCGCCAGCGCCGCCAGCGTCAGCTTGTCGCAGCGCAAGGCGCGCTTCAGAGGGTTTCGGTTGATGCGCTCGATCAACTCGCGGCGCCCGACGATGATCCCGGCCTGTGGACCTCCCAAGAGTTTGTCGCCGCTGAAGCTCACCAGATCGGCGCCGCTGCGGACTCGTTCGGCCACCACGGGCTCCTTGGGCAGCCCGTACGCCGACAGGTCCGTCAGGGCGCCGCTGCCCAGATCTTCCATGACAGGAATGCCGTGCGCCGCCCCGAGTTGCACCAGCTCCGGCAACGACACGGCGGTAGTGAAGCCGACGATACGGTAGTTGGAGGTATGTACTTTCAGCAACAGAGCGGTCTGCTCGTTGATGGCGGCAGCGTAGTCGTGCAGGTGAGTGCGGTTGGTGGTGCCGACCTCTCGCAGTCGGGCACCGCTCTTGGCCATCACGTCCGGAATGCGGAATGAGCCGCCGATCTCGATCAGCTCGCCGCGCGAGACGATCACTTCGCGTCCCTCGGCGAGCGTGTTCAGCGCCAGCAGCACGGCGGCGGCGTTGTTGTTGACCACCGTCGCGGCTTCGGCGCCGGTGAGCGCCAGCAAATCTTCCTCCACATGGGAGTCGCGCTCGCCGCGCTCCCCGCGGGCGAGGTCGTACTCCAGATTCACGGCGTTGCCAGCCACCCGCGCCACCGCCCGCACCGCTTC
>DASVHW010000174.1 GCA_036382395.1 Candidatus Binatia bacterium
TGTCCACCGTCGCCCACACGACCACGAAGCCGTCGGATTTTTCGGCCGCCATGAGACCGCTGGTGACGAAAATCTTGGTGCCGTTCAGCACCCAATAATCGCCGTCGCGCACCGCGGTCGAGGTGATGGCGGCGGAGTCGGAACCACAGCCCGGCTCAGTGATCGCCATGGCGGCCCACTTCGGTTCGCCATCCTTGAAGCGCTCGAGGAAGCGCTCGCGCTGCTCCGGGGTGCCGGCGGCGGCCACCGCGGCGCCGCCCAGTCCCGGGTTAGGGATGGACAAGTACAGCCCGGCATCGCCCCACGACAGCTCTTCGATGGTCACGGCCGACGTCATGTGCCGGATCGACGGGCCGGCCTTTTTCTCTCTACCGCCGCCGAAAGTGACCGCGCTCTGCGAGCGGGACGCGTTCCACATCATATTGAGGAAGTCCCACGGTTTCTCGTGCTCGCGTTCGTCGTACTCGCGCGAGATCGGTCGCATGGCTTGCTCCGCAACCATGTGGATCATCTGCCTCGTGTTTTCAATCTCGGGAGAAATTTCGAAATCGATCATTGTCGTCTCCTTGTGTATCGTCCGGACCCTTTACAGCATCACCAGGCCTTCGAAGGTGGCGAAACCGCGGCCGTTGCGCAGCCACAGCTCGACCGGATGCTCGCGGATGTAGCCGTGTCCGCCGAGGACCTGGACGGCGTTGTCCGTGACCTTCAGGACCATGTTGGCGGCGTAGTTCTTGGCCAGATACGCCTCGCGCGTGGCGTCCTCGCCTTTGTCGAGCTTCCAGGCCGCCTCCCAGGTCAGCAGTCGCGTCGCATCGATCTCGAGCGCCATCTCGGCGAGCATGAAGGCGATCACCTGCTTCTGGGCGATGGCCACCCCGAAGGCGCGGCGCTCCTTGGCGTACTCGCGGGCGTACTCGTAGGCGGCGCGCGCCACGCCGACGGCCATCGCCGCCAGGCCGACACGCGAGTAGTCCATCAGCTTGGCGAAATCGCAGCCCTTGTCGCCACCAAGCCGGTTCTCCGCCGGCACGCGGCAATTCTCCAGCACGATCTCATTGGTCTCCAACGCTTTGAGACCCATGTTTTTCTCGCGCTCGACGATCTTGAGCCCGGGCGTGCCCTTGTCGAGCAGGAATCCACCGACGCTCTCGTACCCCTCGCGTCCGTCCGTGCGCGCGTAGACCAGCACGTGCGCCGCCTCAGCACCAAGCGGCACGAAGCACTTGGATCCGTTCAGCACGTACGATCCATTGCTGCGCTTGGCGGTGGCGCTCAACTCGGCGAGGTCGAAGTCGAAGCGTGGCTCCACGACTGCGGCAGACCCAGCGCAGAACTTCTCACCCGCATAGGCGGCAAGGATGCGCTCCTTTTGCTGCGGCGTACCCATCTCCATGACCGGATAGGCCACCAGCCGCGGCGCCAGCAGGTGCAGCGCGATCGACAGATCACCCCACGCCAGCTCTTCGGCCACCAAGGCGCCGGTCAGCGCCGAGTGCGTGTCGCCCGCGCCGCCGTGGGCCTCCGGGATAGCGCTCTGGACCAGGCCGAGCTCCCAGCCCTGCTGGATGACGTCGCTTGGAATCTGACCGCTCTCATCGGCCGGGTGCGCACGCGGCCGAATTTGCTCCTGCGCAAAAGCGGCGACCGTGTCGCGAATGAGCTGTTGTTCTTCACTGGGTTGGAAACTGACCATAGCTATTTCCTCCTTGCTCCTTGCTTGGCAACCGCCCGGCTGGCGGCCGGCCGGCGTAGCGTGTGTGTAGGCGCCGCTCGGCTCGACAACCAACCAATGTACTGCTCGACGAAGGCGGCAATCGTCGCCGCCAGATCGAACTTCTTGGGATCCTGGTAGTACTGGATCTCGGCACCCATGATGGCACCGGCATACACCTCGGCGGCGACGGCGGGATCCACGTCGGCGCGGAACTGGCCCGCCTTCTGCCCGCGCCGGACGATGCTCTCCAGAAACGCGCGGAAACGCTGCATCATGGCCCGGAACTCCGCCGCCAGACGCGGATTGGTGTCGATCGCCTCGACCATCAGCGTGACGATCAGCCGACGGTGATTGCTCTTGGTGGCGTGATCGAGGCACACCCGCGCCACTTCGCGCAGCGCCGTCGGCGCGTCCAACACCAGCGCCAGATCGGCGGCAACCCGACGTTCGAACTGCCCGAGGCGCTTGGTCACCGCCGCGAACAGCAAATCTTCCTTGTCCTTGAAGTGGTAGTACAGCGCGCCCTTGGTGACGCCGGCGGCTTTCGCGATGCGGTCGATGGACGTGGCTTGGAAGCCGTAGCGCGCGAAGCAATCGATGGCGACGTCCATCAAGTCCCGGCGCGACTCACCGCGTCCGGGCCGTTCACCAGACATACTGAACGTTTAGTATGTTGGCTGGACGGAGTCAATGGTCGGCGCTCAGCCCCCTTGTTTCAAACACGGGACCGTGATCGGCCGCTCAGAGCGGAACGGCGACGCTGCAGGTCGCGCTCCAGATATCCACGCGGTCGCCGAGTGACTTGGCCAGGGGGCGCGAACTGTACGCCGGATTGCAGGTCAGAAACTGCAACGGGCCGTTACCGTACAGCGCGGGGCCGACCCTCCGGTCCGAGGCTCGGCCTCGCTCGTCTGTTTGTCAGCTGCCTGTCAAAGGCGTTTCGCTCTCAGGGCCAGCGCACTTCCGTCACGCGCACCGGCACTTCGCCTTGCTCGTCCAGCTCACGCACCCCGCTCTCGATGGCTCGCAGCCCGCGCGCTTCGCAGGCGTGGTGGAAGCCGTGGTCGAAGGTCCGCACTGACTCCGCGCACCATGCACGCCCGGTCGGGCTCAGGTGTTCCGCCAGAAATACCGCCACGGCAGTCTGCAAGGCTGGATCGTAGGTGACGTCTGCCGCCAAGCAGTAATCGAAGCGGCCGCGCAGGCCCGGGCTGCGGATGTCGCCCCGCACCACCGCGACGCTTCCCGCCTGGGTGAGCCCCTCTGCGAACGGAGGCGGGCCAGGGAGGAGGCCGTTCAACTCGGCATTCGCTCGGGCAAAGCGAACACCCTCAGAAGCAGCATCGATCATGGTCACCCGCGCTCCACGCAGGGCCGCGACAATGCCCGCCAGACCGAGCCCGCAGCCGATGTCCACGACCGGCCGCCCGGCACAGTCGTTCTGGGCCATCACCCGCGCCAGGTAGCGACTGCCGGGCCAAACGTGTGCCCAGTACGGCGGTTCGGGCGCCTGCGGATCACGCAACAGCGCTTCGGTGTCAACGTAGTCCTCCAACCGCTTGATCATGAGGAGCCGCACCCGCAGACCACCGCACGCGAAGGTGACCGGACCGACGGGGTAGCCACCGACGGTCGAAGGGGCAAGGGGTTCAAGCAGTCGAGCGCTCAAGGGAATCCGGATCTCACGCCAGCGGAAGGCAGGTCGGCCCTATGCCCGGCATGCCCGTAGCGAGCGGCGGCAAAGCGGCTGGCTCAGAAATCGTCGAACGGCAGCGGCTGCACCTCTTCGTACATGATCGCAATGATTTGCTTGCCGGGATTTTGCACGTCTTCCGCGACGGTCAGATTCGCCACCATGCTCCCCTTTTCAAACTTCATGTAGGCGTGACCGGAGCGTGAGAACTGCTCCGCGATCTTCCAACCAGCCCCGGTCATCTTGCCCTGGTAGAAACTGAAGACCTCCGCCACCGGCGCGGCGGTAGTGAAGATGACGTTGTGCGCATTGTTGGCGAGGTCCTGCACGCGCGCGAGGGCAGCATCCTTATAGATGGGCACGTCCTTGGGAAAATCCGCGGGCACCTCTGCCGGCGGTGTCGGGGTGGCAGCAGCCCGGGCAAGTTCCGGCTGCGTCGCGGCAACTCGCGCCGCTGGGGTGGCAGTCGGCACCTCCACCCGCATCTGGGGCGTGATCTTCTGACCCGACGCGTGAAAACCACTCGGCGGCTCCTGGAAGGAATCCGGGGGCTGGCCAACCTGTTGGTGACAGGTGCATGAGGAGAACACCGCCGCACCCAAGAGCACCCCACTTACCGCAACCATGACGTACCGCATGTTTTCCTCTCCTAACCGAGCAGATTCCACCCGACTATATCTGATTCCGCCACGAAACAGCAGCCAGCCGCAAGTTACTGCTTGCGCTGGCGGCTGGACCTGAACATTGCTAGCGTCGCGGCGATAGCGTTTCCCGACCTCGCCCGTATGAACGGCGCCTTCATCGAATCACGAACTCTACAGACGGCAGTCCTGCTGAGAATATTCGACGGGGTAAAAGTCGGGGATGTCACTGCGACTACGGCACCAGATCGCTCCGAGATTGCAGTCCGGCTGGCTAATCGTTATCAAGGATTGCACT
The DNA here is from genome assembly GCA_036382395.1 of Candidatus Binatia bacterium. Lineage (NCBI taxonomy): Bacteria > Candidatus Binatota > Binatia (SeqCode) > Binatia bacterium. The sequence continues at coordinate 4,350 of DASVHW010000174.1, forward strand.
TGATGCGGTGAAGCCGTGACGGGGTGGCGTGGGATCCTTCAACAGTTGACTCTCAACTTCGAACTAGGTTTGTAAATGGCCAGTCAATTCTGTTCCAAGTGCGGCGCCAAGCTGCTGGCAAATTCGAGCTTCTGCGTGGAGTGTGGCGAGCGCCAGGGCGGCGCTTCGGTGTCTCGCGGTCGTTCCTCCGCCTCGTTGCAGCGCTACGCGCCTCTATTCGTCGTGGTGGCAGTGGTGGCGGTTCTGGGCGGCGTCGTACTCATTGGCTCCCTCAGTCCCAAAACGGCCCCTTCAGTGCCACGGCGTGGTGAATCGAATGCCGCCGGTCCGGGTGAAGCCGCCGGCAAACTGCCCGAGGGGCATCCACCCATTGCCATTCCGGAAGAGGTGAAGCAGGCGATCCGCGAGATGTCGAAGAAAGCCGCGGCCGCACCGGATGACCTCGACACCTGGAAGCATTTGGCCGATGTGCAGTACCGCGCCAGCGAGATCGATCCGAGCTATCTGGCCGAAGCGGATGGGACCTATCGGCATGTCCTCGAGCGCCACCCTGAAGACACCGACGTGCTGCGCAGCCTGGGCAACATCGCGTTCGATCAGCAACACCACGACGTCGCAATCGATTTTTATCAACGCTATCTGAAGCTCAAGCCCGACGACCCTGATGTGCAAACCGATCTCGGCACCATGTTGCTCACCGCCGGCAACATGGATCAGGCGATCCAGCAGTTCCAGGCGGTGATGAAGCACGACCCCTCATTCTTCCAGGCACAGTTCAATCTCGCCATCGCGTACAACAAGGCGGGGCAGAACGACAAGGCGATCGAGGCACTGGAGAAGTCCCGTCCGCTAGCCAAGGACGATCGGACCCGTGGCCAGGTGGATGAGGTGCTGGCCCAGCTGACAGGCATGCCGCCACGGCAGCCAGCCAGCGGCGAGGCACCGGCAATGGGCGCTCCGCCGGCCATGGGAGGCGGCTCTGAAAGCGCCGCGGCAGGCGCCTCGGCGCCCGTTGCCGCTACCTTCCAAGCGGGGATGGAGGCATTCTTCCATCAGCATCCCATCCTCGGTCCGAAACTCGATCGAATCGAGTGGCAGGGACCGGAGAGCGCCAAGGTCTACCTGCGCGACTTCCCCATGGATCAGATGCCGGCGGAAATGGTCGGCACGTTTGCCGATCGCGTGAAGGCAACAATCAAGACGCAAAAGGAAGCGCACAAGGTGACGCAGGCCGCGCGTGTCGAGTTGGTCGACAACGCCAGCGGCAAGGTCATGAGCACGATCACGGAATGACGCCGGCTGCAGCCGAGGCGCGGGTATGAGCGGAACACTACGCTTTGGTCTACGCCTCCCGCAGGACAGCACCGACTTCGGCGAGCTGCGGGAGATCGCGCAAGCGGCGGAGCAGCTCGGTTATCACTCCCTGTGGTTGTACGATCACTTCTATCACTTCCCCGTTGCCGACAACGTCACCATTCTCGAGCCCTGGACGCTGATGAGCGTGCTGGCCGGCGCGACCTCCTCGATCCGTGTCGGCACGCTGGTCTTGTGCAACGGCTACCGGCCACCGGCATTACTGGCGAAGATGGCGGCGACGCTCGACGTCTTGAGCGGTGGCCGCCTGGAGTTCGGCTACGGCGCCGGCTGGCACCAGGAGGAATTCGCCGGCTACGGCTACGAGTTCCCCGCGGCCGCCACCCGGATTCGGCAAATGGA
>DASVHW010000175.1 GCA_036382395.1 Candidatus Binatia bacterium
GCCGATGAGGTCCTGCGGATCGATGTCGAAGACCAACCCCTCCGCGATCACGGCCACGCCGTATTGGCGCCCTTCACTCAGCCGTTTGATGATCGCACATACCAGCGTGTCCACGATCGCCGCCAAGCGCACCGGCTCGCCGCCGAACTCCTCCGCGATCAGCGTCAGCGTCGCTCCGGCCGCTTTTCCGATACCGAGCGCCAGGTGGCCGGCCTTGCGGCCCATGGAGATCACCAGGTACCAGTGCAAGGTCGTGTACGCGTCCACGATGAGGTTCTTGACGATCTCCGCACCAATGTGCCGTGCCGTCTGAAAGCCGAAGGTGTCGATGTGCGGCGGCAGGTCGAGGTCGTTGTCGATGGTCTTTGGTACATGCACCACCCGGATGCGGCCGCTGGCCTTCTCCGAAAGCTTCATCGCCGAGAACGCCGTGTCGTCCCCCCCGATGGTGATCAGTTGCGAAACGTTCAAGCGGCGGAGCGCATCGACACAGTTCTCCAGAAGCTGCGGGTCGCGTGTCGGGTTGGCACGGGAGATGCCGAGGTACGACCCCCCGGACAGGTGCAGGCGCCGCACGGCGTCCAGGGTGAGGGGAACCGCACAGTCGACCTTGCCTTGCATGAGGTGCTCGAAGCCGTCGCGGATACCCAGTACCGGCACGCCCTCGAGCAGGCTGCGGATCGTCGCCGCGGCAATGACGCTGTTGATCCCTGGCGCAGGTCCACCACCGACAAGGATCGCCAGATTGGTTTGGTGCGTCATGATCTCAACCCTCCTCACCTGCCACGCGTAGGGTACAGCTCCGACTATCGTTCCTGCCTTCGCCCCTTCGGTCAAGATGGACGGCGAGAAACGACCGAGACCTGCCGGAGCGGCGCCTACCGCCTCTCGGCTTCCGCCTCGGCCTGAAAGTCGCCCTTGAGTTCCGCGGAGGAGAAGCGCGGGTAGTAACGCGCCATGGCCTCACGAAGCTCTTCAAACGGGAGATCTACCCGGCTGCCGCGGTCGTTGACGTACTCCATGTGGCGGCGGTTGCTGGCATCAAACGGATGGAAGATGGAATCCGAACGGCCGTCAAACTCCAATGGCAGCACGCCGAACTTGTGGCACAGCTCGATGTTGAACGCCGGCGTTGCCTTCACCCATTTGCCTTCGAGATGGAGCTCCGTGAAACCGTGATAGTAGAAGATGTCCGTGCCCATCATGCGCCGCAGCCGCTCGGTGGCCAAGTGGTTCCGGACATCGGCAAAACCGAGTCGCGCCGGAATGCCGGCGGCGCGGGCGGCAGCGGCCAGCACCACGGCCTTGGCCACGCAGTAGCCACGGCCGCGCGCGATCACCGCGCTGGCCTTGCAGGTCTCGGGCTGGGATTGAACGGAATACGGGTCGTAGAGAAAGCCGTCGCGGACGGCGTAATACAGGCGCACCGCTTTGTCGACGTCGTCAACCGCCGCACCGATCGCGCCTCGCGCCAACGCCCCCACCGTCGGATGTTCGGCGTCCAGATAATACGTCGGCTTGAGGCAGGCGGTGAGATCTTCGACATCCTCGTGCTGCTGCGGCGCGTTCATCCTTTTCCTTCCAGTATCGCTTCAACGAAGATGTACCAACCGGCCCGCCATTACACCAGCTCCAGCAAATCCGGGATACGGCGGATGACGTGGTGCGGGCGAGGACCGTCGGTCGGAGGATCGCGGTCGTCGCGATGCCAGAGGAGGACCGAGCGCATGCCGGCGCGATTGGCGCCGGCAATGTCCTGCGCAATGGTGTCGCCGACGAACAGCGCCTCCTGTGGCTTACAGTGCGCGCGTTGCAGGGCTGCCGCGAAGATGCCCGGATCGGGTTTGCACGAGCCTGCCCGTTCACTCGACAGGGCCGAGTCGAAGCACGGCCCGATCCGTGCGACTGCGAGCAAATGCTGGAGTTGGTCCTCGTCGATGTTGCTGACGATCCCGAGATGCACGCCCCGCGCACGCAAGGCCCGCAACGTGTCGACCACGCCCTCGCGCAGCACGAAATCCCGCGCCTGGCGCTGCCACTGCGCCGACCGGTAGCCTTCGAGGTGCGTGGCTGCGGCTGAGGCCCCGAGGTCCTCCAACATGCCGACCACCGCATCGCGGAACAGGTCGCGATGCAGATAGAAGGGCTGCGGGAGGTAGGCGTGAAACACCCGGCGCAGGGCCTGGCGATGGCAGTGGAGGATGGCGGACGGCTCGGCTTCCACTCCGGCTGCGCGCGCCAACTCAACCAGACTCTCGTACTCAGCCGACGCCAGCGTCAGGTAATCGTACAGCGTCCCCCCGAAATCGAAGAGCACGGCGCGCACCGGCGGCATCTACGTTTCCTCTTGTTCGCCGCGGAACCGCGGCCCGGTGCACACCCCACGCTTCGAGGCGCGGATGAAATCGATCATGTACCGCACGTCCGGCGAGCACGGCCCGCTGTCGATTTCGGCGAGGGCTTTGCCCAGGTTTCCAGAACGGCGGAAGAGGCGGCTGAAGGCGTTCTGCAAGGCGCGAATGCGGGGGGCGTCGAATCCCGCACGGCGCAGGCCGACGCGGTTGATTGCCCGCACCGTGTGCGTCCAATCCATGATGCAAAACGGCGGCACGTCACGGCTGGTGCGGCTCAAGCCGCGCAAGATCGACAAGCGGCCGAGGCGCACGAATTGGTGCACGACGCAGTTGCCGGAAATGAACACCTGATCTTCCACCTCGACGTAGCCGCCCAGCACCGCCCCGGTGGCCATGATGATGTTGTCGCCCAGCGTGCAGTTGTGCGCCACGTGGGCGTTGGTCATCAGGTAATTGTTGTTGCCGATGACGGTACCGGACTGCGGCTTGGTGCCGCGATGAATTTGCGCGTGCTCGCGAATCGTGTTGCCGTCGCCGATGCGCACGTAGGAGTCTTCCTCCTTGAACGCCATGTCCTGCGGCGCATCGCCGATCACGGCGCCCATGTGGATGACGTTGTCGGCTCCGATCTGCGTCCGTCCCATGAGCGTCACGTGCGCCAGCACGCGTGTCCGCGGGCCGACCTGCACGGGACCTTCGATGACGACAAAAGGGCCGATCTCCGCCTCCGGATGCAGCGCAGCGCGCGGATCGATCACCGCCGTCGGGTGAATGGCCACGACCGTGACTCCGCTTCAGCAGGCCGAGACGCGGCCTGTCGACGAGCGACCGACCGGCAAGCAAGGCGTGCCCCCTGCCCGCTTTCCATCACTCCGTGTCGTCGTCACGATCGTCGTCTTCCGCCAGCGGCGGCTCGGCCGGATCGCCGGCAATGCGGTAGCCTTCACTTGCCCAGTTGCCTAGATCATGCATCCGACAGCGCTCGGAGCAAAACGGCCGGTGCGGGTTTCCCTGCCAGGGAGCGAGGCGCCGGCAGGCCGGACAATTGACCTCCTTCAACATGGCCTTCAGGACGCATTCTGCCGCCGCAGCAATTGACGCAGCTCGTCGATCTCTTTCTGCACGGTGCGATTCCGCCGCGACAGCAGGAACACGTAAACGAACAACAACACCCAGATCGCCGTGTACGCCGCAAAAAGGAAATTTAGGTTGGTCACGATCTCATCGCCTCCGGCCGGAAATTACCTGTCGCTCTCTTGCCTGAACATCATCGCTGCGATTCGTGTTCAATCACCTGTTGGCGCAGATCTTCCGCCGCGTCGCGCAACCGGCCGCTTTCATTGCACACCCACAGCAGCCATCCGAACAGCAGCAGAAAGGCCAGCATGCAGATCTCGAACGTCAAGCGCATGCTGGGATCGTTCAGGCCCGACCCGCCCTCGCGGGTGATGAGCACGGCCGGGTGGATCGTCCGCCACCAGTACACCGAACGATTGATGATGGGGATGTCGATCGCGCCCACAATACCAAGGACCGCGGCATACCGTGCGCCCTGGTCGCCCGTCCCGGACATCGTGCGGAGCATGAGGTAGGCCGCATAAATAAGCCAGAGAATGAGCGTTGTAGTGAGACGCGCATCCCACGTCCACCACGTGCCCCAGATCGGGCGCGCCCAGATCGGACCGGTAATCAGCACGAGCGTGCAAAACAGCATGCCCACCTCGGCGGAGGAATGGGCCAGGCGGTCCCAAAAGCGGCTGCCGCGCCACAGGAAGAAGCCGCTGGCGATGGCTACCAGTCCGAAGGCGGCGAAAGTCATCATGGCCAGCGGCACGTGGAAATAAAAGATGCGCTGGACGATGCCCTGGACCTTGTCCGTTGGCACCTGCACAAACACCATGAAAATCGCCGCCGTCATGGCCACGAAGGTCAGGAACGGCAGCACGGTGTCAGCCAATTTGCGTAGCACCCGAGTCATTCCTCCACAGCATATTCAAAGACCAGCCAGCCCACAACCAGGAAGATGAAGTCAAAGCCTCCCATCAGGTTGAGCCACTGCGCCACTTCGGCCAGCGGCTTGCCCGCCAGAACGCGGGCGGTCACCTTCACCCCGCCGATGAAGATCGGCACCACCAGCGGTAGCAGCAGCAGCGGCAGCATCACCTCACGCGCGCGCGTCCGTACCGATATGGCAGCGAACAACGTTCCGACAGCCGCAAAGCCGAGCACGCCCAGCAGCAACGCCAGAAACACACCGCCCAACGCCGCCGTCGCCGGTAAGTTAAAGAAGAACACGAAGATGGGCACGATAATCAGCTGCGCGACCATCATGAACAGAAAGTTGCCGGCGGTCTTCGCCAGGTAGACCGTACCCCGGTCCACCGGGCACAGCAGCAAACCCTGGAGACAATCGTTTTCGCGTTCCGCCAGGAACGAACGGTTCAGTCCGAGCACGCCCGCAAAGATGACGGCCACCCAAAGAGCGCCGGGCGCCGCCTCGTCACGGAGTTCGCTGGTCGGATCGAAGGCGAAGCTCAGGATCACCAGCGTCAGCAACCCCAACATGAGTAGGGAGGCAAGAGTCTCCTTGGTGCGGAACTCTATCTGCAAATCTTTCCGGAGCAGGGCCCACATGGCAGTCACGCACGCTCTCTATGCCGCCGCCGCATTGGATCCATGCGCGGCCGCCAGGTACGTGCGCTCAAAGCTCTCGCGTTCGTTCTCGAAAATCGCCCCGCTCCACGCCAGGCGCCCGCGCACGAGGATGAGGGCTCGGCGGCAGAGCTCGAATCCTTGCGCCATGTCGTGGGTGGCCATGATCAGCGTCGTGCCACGAGCGTGGGCCTGCTGCAGCATCCCTCGCAACATCTTCCCGGCGTCCACATCCAAACCCGTGAACGGCTCATCGAGCAACAGCAGCTGCGGCTGGTGCAGCAGGGCGCGGGCGAGGGCACAGCGTTGCTCCAAGCCGCGGGACAAGGTGCGGACCGGCCGATGCGCCCAGCCGAGCAGGCCGACCTGATCCAACAGCTCTTGCACGCGTGCCGTCCGTGTCGGGATGCGAAACATGCGGGCGTAAAAGTCGAGGTTCTCCGTCGGCGTGAGATCGGGGTAAAGAAAACTCTGGTGCGACAGAAAGCCGATGCGGTGCCGGGCGTACGAACCCCCGTCGTTCACCGTGCGCCCGAACAGACGCAAGGCGCCGCGGGTCGGGCGCAACAACGTTCCGATCATCCGCAGCAGCGTGGTCTTACCGGCGCCATTGGGTCCGAACAGCGCGACCGCCTCCCCCGCCGCCACCTGCAGATCGACGCGATCGACGGCAGTGACGCCGGCAAACCGCCGTCCGACGCC
>DASVHW010000176.1 GCA_036382395.1 Candidatus Binatia bacterium
CCGCGCTCGCTCCGCTACGCCGCTTACTCGGCATGGACGGGGTGGATCTGGTGTGCGGAGCGGCCAACTCCTCGCCTCGGCTCGACGCCTGCGAATGCGATCTTTTCGGGCGCTTGGTTGCCGAGCAAATCGGTGGCGTGCGCCTCACCTCGATCAAGGGGGCAGTCGGCGAATTCGGCGCGGCGGGTGCCTTGAGCACCGCGGCCGCGTGTCTGGCGCTGCACGAGCAAATGGTGCCGCCGCTGTGTCATCTGCGGAACCCCGAACCGAGTCCTTCGCTGCGGTTCGCGGCCAGCCGCGGCGAAGCGCAGCCAATCAAACGGGTGTTGCTGTGTGGGTTGGGCCGAGGCGGTGCGGCTGCCGCGCTGCTGCTGAGACGCACGCCCTAGAATGCCCCCACCCTGACCCTCCCCCGTTGCCGGAAGTGGCAACGGGAGAGGGGACTAGGACGCCAAGCTTCACGCCGGCGGCTGGAAGTTCACGATCGAGGCACCGGGGGACAGGTGGTCGCGCAGTATCTCCTCGAAGGGCCGCTGATCGACGACTTGGAACTGGCTCGTTTCGATGCGGTACTCGGCGGTCGTGTCGGTGTACGGTGCGACCGCCGATGAGCCGGCGGAAAGCACGTTCACTATCGGGACCAGCTTGTGCTGCATGTACACCGGCTCGCGAGTGGTGATGATGATCTTGCAGTCGGGAAGGCCCATCGAGAGAACGGACACGAGGCGGACGAACTGCTCGTCGCTGGCGCCCCTCTGGTCGTGCTTGCCGGCAATCTGGCGCAGGCGCGGCACGGAGAGGTAAACCTGCATGCCCCGCGACCGCAGGTGCCGCGCGTGCGTCGCGAAGGCCGCCAGCTCCCAGCCGAGGTTGCGGTTGAGCCCGAGCAGTATCCCGGGGTTTGCAGACCGCAACCCGGCACGGTAGGCGCGATCGAAACCAGCCAGCCGGCGGTCGAAGTCGGCGCGCGGATTGTCCGGATTGCTGCCCATGAACTTGGCGTAATGCGTTCGGCAATAAGTTTCCTGGAAGTTGGAGAGCGTGATCGGCGGCTTCACGTGGCCGCCGGGGTCCCGCTCGATTCCAGCCAGCAAGGGGGCGAATTCTTTGTCGTCGATACCACCGATGTTCAGGATGACGTGCGCAAACTGCATCTCCAGTGCCAGGTGGAGAGCCTCGTTGACGTAACCCATCGCCCAGCTTCGCCTGGGGGACTGGTATTCTCCCGTCAACAGTGCGACCGCGCGCATTCCCCGTCGTCGCAGGGTCTCTAGCTGCTGCTGGACCCGTGTGCGGTCGGCCGTGTCGCGCTCGATGGCGTCGTTGTCGCGGCGCATGCCGCACATGTGGCACTCGGCGTCGCACGTGTTGGTCAAGTACAGCGGCGAGAAGGTTTCCAGATGCCGCGGGTGATGCATGCGCGCTGCAGTGGCGAGCTGGTACACCGCCTCGGTGTCTAGTTGCTCGGCAAACCACAGGACCGCCATGTCCTCGGCATCGAGTCCGTTGCCGCAGCGAGCCCGCTCGCTGACCGACTCAACGTACCCGGTTGCCGCCCGCGCGCGGGCGCGGCTGAGTAGTTCCTCGAGACGGTCACCGTCGAGCTGGAAGTCGTGCATTACACCCACCCCGCTTGCTGGTCTATACTGCAAGCCGCCCGTGAGGGTCAATGCGGTGTGCGAGAGTCGTGACCGGCGAGTTGCAGAAGCGCCGGTGATCGTGCACAAGGTGTGTCCGCAAACGAGGTCCGCTGGACTGAGCATGGTGCACGCACTCAGCGTCGATGTGGAGGATTGGTACCACGATGCGGCGGTAAGGGCTGCGGGGACACCGCAGAGCCGGGTTGAGCGCAATACCCTGCAGTTACTCGACATCATGGCAGCGCACGGCGCCACGGGCACGTTCTTTTTTCTTGGTGAAGTGGCCGCGCGCCTGCCGTGGCTGGTCCGACGAGTCGCCGGCGCCGGCCACGAGATCGGTAGTCACGGGTACCAGCACCGCCACGTGATGCGGATGACGCGGCGGGAGTTTCGCGAGGATGTCTCCCGCTCACTCCGCGTGATCGAAGACGCCACGGGCGGACCCGTGCGCGGCTATCGTGCTCCGTACTTTTCGATCAAGGCGGACGTCCGTTGGCCCATCGAGATCCTCGCGGATTTGGGGGTGTGCTACGACGCCAGCATCCTGGCCATCGATCGGCCGCCCGGTTTGGAGCTCGTGTGCCCTCGCCAACCGTTCCGTCACGCCAACGGCCTTTGGGAAGTTCCCGTGGCCATCCTGCAACTCTTGCACTTCTGGCACCTGCCGTTGGCGAGTGGTGCGGGGTTCCGGCTCCTGCCGCGGTGGCTGGTTTACCGGGGTGTGCGCCAGTTTGAGCGCAGCGTCGGTCCGGGTGTGTTTTACCTGCATCCGTGGGAACTCGACCCGCTCTCACCGGCGGCCAGAGGTGCGGGGCGCTGGTTGATTCGGGCCGGTCGCCGGGGCTTTGCGGAGACGCTGGCGGCGGTGCTTGACGACATCGCCTTTGTGCCCATCACTGAGGTCTTCGCGGAGTTGAGGGATTGAGTTCCGGGGGTGGCCGTGCGGCGGACGATTGAAGTCGGGGCCTGTGCCGGTGGGGCAGGGGCGGTCGCACTCTTGTGCTGGCGATTCGGGTTCGCCAATGTGAGCGCGGCTTTCGCGCACTTCTCGCCCCAGTATCTCGTCGCCTACCTCGCCTTCGGGGGCGCGGTTCGCCTCGGACTCGGGTGGCGGTGGCACCTGGTGGCGCGAAGACTCGGGGGCAGTCCAGGACTGGGGCGCCTGGTGGCGGCCCGCATTGCGGGGGACGCGGTGAGTTCGCTGCTCCCAATCGGCCGCATTTCCGGCGACCCGGTACGCATCGCCCTGGTGTACGAGGAAGGTGTGGGTGCGGCGAGGGCCAGTGCGAGCGTGGCGCTGGACCGGGTCATGGAGACGATCGCCAACATCCTCTGCGGCGTCACCTCTGTTACGGTCTTCTCCTCGGCGCATACGCTCGGATCCTCGCGCCGGGCCGCGCACACGCTGATCGACACGATGCTGCTCCTGTTGGCTGCTCTGGCGATAGCGCTGGAGATGCTGCGGCGCGGCGTCCACCTCGCGGCCCCGATCGAGCGTGTCGTACGGGGGTCCGGATTCGTGCGCCTGCAGGGCTGTCTACGTGCGTTCCGCGGCATAGAGGACCAACTGATCCAGTTTCTTCAGCGTCATCCCGGCACGATGGTCTGGGGTATCCTCGGCTCGTTGTGTATCGAGGGGTTGCAGATACTCGAGTACCACTTCTTGCTGGCGACCTTTGGGATCAGCCTCGATCTTCCGACGCTCTTGATGGCAATGGTTGCGACCGGCTTGGCCCGAGTCGTGCCCACTCCGGCGGGGCTGGGGGCTCTGGAAGCCAGCCAAGTGACCGTCCTCGCCGTTGCCAGCAACCGGCCGGATCTCGGCTTCGTCGTCGGCATCGTCATGCGTTTACACGAAACGCTGTGGTCCACGACTGGTTTGCTGGTGCTTGCGGTGCACGGGGTGTCGCTCAGGCGGTTGCGACTGCTGGCCGCGGTTGAGAAGGTGGCGGCATGAGCGCCGGTGCCGCGCTGGGAGTCTTCTTCGCGCTGGGCTGGGCGCTGTTCTATGTGTTCCGCGCTGAATCGCGGCACGCGGCACTTCCGTTCTACTCGAAAACGGAGCGTTTATGGGTGCACCTTGCTCCTGCGATCTTGGCCCTGCACGTGACCGCGGCCTGCGTCACCATCACTTGGACCCCGGTCATCCCGACGGCGTCCGGCCTCCTTGCCGTCGCCGTGTTCGTGATCGCCATCGCCTTCTGGTTTTGGGGGCGGATGATGATCGGGCCGCTGCGCACGCGCTACTTGCCGCAGCAGCCGCCGCGACGGTTTCGGGTCGATGGTGCCTTCGGGGTTGTGCGTCATCCCCTGTACTTCGGGTACCTGCTTGCGGCCTTCGCGCCCTTACTGGTGGCCCGGCGCGCCTTCCTGCTGGCAACACTCGCCGTGAGCTTCGTGGCGCTGGCGGCGCGCGCCGTGCAGGAGGAGCGTCGTCTGCGGACGTGGCTCGGCCCGAGCTACGAGGCGTACTGTCGCAGCGTGAAGCGGCTCATCCCGTTTGTTTGGTGACGCGAACATCACCTTGCCCGGCGTCGCGCCTGTGGTGTAGTCTCCTCCGCAACATGCTGGATGTGGCGGAGCCGAAGGCGCCGAACGCCCAGAAGACGCTGGTCCTCTGTGAGCCTCCGTATGTGTTCTGGGACCGCAGTATGGATCGGCTGCGCCAGGATGAGGAAAGCATTCCGGGGATGGGCGTACTGGTTCTCGCGGCAGTCGCTCGCGTCCAGGGCTATCGCGTTCGCCTGGTCGATGCCAAGCAACAGGGGACCTCGGTCGCCGACGTGAGCCAGGAGATCGCGCGCCTCCGGCCTGACTACCTTGGCATTTCGGCCACCACCATCTCGGTGACCAATGGCGCGCGCATCGCCGAGCGGGTGAAAGAGCTGCTGCCAGGCGTCGTCACGATCCTCGGCGGTGCCCACGTGAGTGCCATTCCCGAGCGCACGCTGGAGGCCTTCCCCAGCATCGACTTCGGCGTGGTCGGTGAGGGCGAGGGTTCACTCGTCGAGTTGCTGGCACGTCTCGACCAGGGGCGAGCGGTCGACGATGTCCCCGGCCTGGCCTACCGGCGCGACGGCCATATTCGAGTCAATGTGCCTGCACCGTACATCGAGGACTTGGATGCGTTGCCGTTGCCGGCGTGGGATTTATTGCCGGACTTCCCGCATCGTTTCCAACCCACGCTGTTCAGCTATCCACAGGCGCCGGTCGCCACGCTCATGACCTCGCGGGGTTGTCCCTTTTCGTGCTCGTTCTGTGATCGCTCGACCTCAGGCAAGAAGGGCCGCATGCACAGCGTCGAGTCGGTGGTGCGACTGTGCCGGCATCTGGTGGGGCTGGGGGTGCGCCACATTATTTTTGTCGACGATCTCTTCACCGTGCGCAAGCAGCGCGTGGTGGAGATGTGCCAGGCCTTTTTGGATAACGGCTTCACCTTCTCCTGGAACTGCAACAGCCATCCGAACTTGCTGGACATCGATACCATGCGCTTGATGAAGCGCGCCGGGTGCTGGCAGATCGCTTACGGCATCGAGTCGGGTTCGCAGCGCATCCTCGACGTGGTCAAGCGGGAGGTCCGCATTCCCCGCATGCGCGAGACCCTGCGCATGACACGTGCCACCGGCATCCGCGCCAAAGGCTACGTGATGATCGGCCATCCGACGGAAGATCTCGACAGCTTGGCGGAGACCGCCGAGTTCCTCAAACACGTCGAACTGGACATCTGTCAGGTCACCAAGTTCACTCCCTACCCGGGCACGCCGTCGTATCCGACGATTCGCGAGTACGGCACCTTCACCGAGGACTGGGAACAAATGAACGCCATGAATTTCGTCTTTATCCCGAACGGCTTGAGTGAGGAAGCCCTCGAGACCTACTTCGACCACCTGTATCGCACGTTCTACAGCCGCCCGGGCGTTCTGTGCGGCCTCTTGTGGCTGCTGGTGCGTCAGCCCAAATGCCTCAAGCGGTTCATCAGGTTAGTCCCGGTCTATCTGCGCAGCAAGTTCGCGGCTGGCCGCTATGTAATCGGGCGCTTGCCGGCGCGGTATCGCGTCGCCAATTCCGCCGGCCGATGACACGGCTACGCAACCGGTTCGTGGCCGGAATCCTGCCGCTGCGCTGCCTGGGGCTGCTGACCCCACCAGAGGCTGTGGCGGCGGACCATCATACCCAGGAGATGCCGGCGTTGTAGGTGCACGGCCGAGCCGGTTGGGACTCAAGAATGGTCCCGAGTTACGGCCCGACGAAATGCTGCTGTCCCAATTTCGGGCAGCACTGCCGGGGAAATGGCCGTACGCGGCCACGTCCGCCCGCTACGAGATGGTTGCCCAGGCGTTTTCGTTCTTACGCAAGTATCGGTTCACTTTCAGATTCGCGACCAGGTAGGCGAGCGTTTCAAGATAACTGCCGGTCGGTGGTGGAAAGAGGCGCTTGACAATGGCGCGGGTGGAGTAGAAGCCCCGGTAGACATACGTGAAGCCCTCCATCATTTCGTCGGGAGTCAAGTGTGCGGGTTTGATCAAGGGGCTGCCGTAGTCATACCGACCCCAGTCGTGCGTCAGGATGCGCCCGGCTTGCGCCATGTCGTCGTAGTACTTCGTGCCCGGATATGGGCAGGGGGTGAACAGCTTGAGAAAAGAGACCTTGTTGTCGATCAGAAACTCGAGCGAGCGGCGGAAGGTGTCGACGCTGTCGCCATCGAGTCCGACCATGAGGAGCGCGATCACCTGAATGCCTTTTCCGCGGATCGCGGCCAGGTCGCGGGGAAAGTGCTGCGGTAGATTGAATGACTTGTTGACCGAATCGAGGCTCGCCCGGTTGATGCTTTCGAGGCCAATCGAGAGGCTGACGCAACCGCTGCG
>DASVHW010000177.1 GCA_036382395.1 Candidatus Binatia bacterium
GCTGAGGCTCAAGCTCAGGCCCGCCGGAAGGGCCGGCCAGGAATCTCCTGTTCCATAGGTCACAGCTGATTAACATAGCACGCGGTGGCGCCACCGACTACGTAGGAACAGTCGTTTTCACTTGACGGGTGGATGATCGAGCGCTCACCTCATGTTCGATGGGTTGATGCTGCCGCGCCCTCCTGCCACCGGCGCGTGCGGCGCTAGTTAGAACCCGTACCGGAGCCCGGCGAGAAAGTTCGCCGGCGGCGCCGGGAAGCCGAGCGATTCGGCGTAGTCACGATTGAACAGGTTCCGCGCCGTCGCGGTGACAGCGAGCGGCGCAACGGGCCCCCCGAAGTGGTAGGACAGCGCCACATCGACGCGCCCGTAGCCGGCAATCGGCGCCGGGGACAACGGGTCGTTTGTGTCGAGCGGATTGGGACTATCGCGCCGGCCGACGACGTAGACGAGCGCGGTGGCCACCGCCTGGTCCCCGGCGGTGAACAGATCGTTCCAGCGGCCCGTGGCGGTCAGCGAGCCACGGTGGCGCGGTCGGTTGAGGAGCGTGACGGTCGCGGTGACGAAGTTCAGATACGTGTAGTTCCCTCCCAGGGTGAGCCAGCGTGTTGCCTGCAGCTTCGCCGTCATCTCGACGCCTTGCATACGGGTGGTGGCGACATTGAACGCCCCCTCATTCTCGGGCACGCTGGCGACCGGCGGCAGCTCATCAACCACCTCTTCGATCAGGTTGTGGACTTCACGATAGAAGTAGCTGGGCTCGAAACGCAGCCGCGCGTCGAACAGCTCCTGCGTCAGGCCGGCGTTGATTTCCCAGCTGGTCTCGGACTTCAGCTTGGGATTACCGAGCGCGCCGAACAACTCGTCGAACGTCGGTGCCCGAAACCCTTCCGCGTAGCCGAGCCGCAGCCGGGTCTGGGTCGGAGTGATGAGATACGACGCGGAACCCGAAACGGTGGTCTGGCCACCGAACACGTCGTAGTGGTCGTAGCGTACGCCTCCCACCCCGCGCAGCGTGTCATTCAGGAGGTGGATCTGTTCTTGTGCATAGAGTCCGACGATCGAACGGTTGCCGCGGTGATCTTCCGGAGAGTATGGGCTGTCGGGCTCCGCCGGGTCGGGCTGTAGCTTGTGGATGTCTGCCCACTGTTCCTTGTACTCCAAGCCGGCAGAGGTGACCGAACAGTCGTGCCACAAATAGTTTACCTGCGCCTCGGCGGTGGTCATCTCGCTTGGAGTGTGGCTGATCACCGGCAGGTCAAATTTACCTTCCTCATCGATCGTGTTGCCATGGTAGCGGGGATTGTCGCGAACGAAGGACACGGCGGTGCGATAGTTCAGCGCCTCGCTCAGCGCGTATTCCCACTCGCCTTTGGCGAGGAAGAAATTGTCGCGACTGTAGGCGTCGGGATCGAGCGGCCTCTCGGGATGTGCGACGTTGAAGTTCACCAGCCCGGCACGGGCGTCGCTGTAGCGCAGGAAACCACGCAGCTCGGCCGACGGCGACACGCTGAAATCCGCGCGCCAGACGGTCGAAAAGTTGCGGTAGTCGTCGTTGATCGAGCGGAAGCCGTCGCTGGCCAGAAACGAGGCCGTGCCGGCCAACGACAAGGGGCCCTGGGCGCCGTTGATCCCCACGGTTTCATGATGGGTGCCGGCGCTGCCGCCTTCGGCGCTGGCCAGCAGATGGAACGGACCTGCGCCGCGCTGTGTGAGCACGTTCACCACACCGCCGATGGCTTCAGACCCATACAAGGCGCCCCCGCCACCGCGCAGAATCTCGATACGGTCGATGTTGTCGGTGGTGAGGTTGGCGAAGTCGAATTGCCCGACCGTCGGCGTGTTGACCTCGACGCCGTCGAGTAGCACCAGGACCTGATCCGGGTTCGACCCGCGGATGGACGCGAAGGCGGTCTGCCCGCGTGATCCGAACTCGTTGATATCCATTCCCGGCGAGCCGCGTAGCGCGTCCGCAACCAGCGACTGGCCGCGCTGTCCAATGTCCGTGCCGCCGATCACCGAGACGGTGGTGGTGGCGTCATCGGCGCGTGTTTCTGTGCGCGTCGCCGTGACCACTACCTCCGGAAGTTGCGTCGTTGGCTCGTCAGCAATCACCGGTAGTGGCCACATCAGCAGCCACGTCACGAGCGCCCACCACAGATGTCTTTGCATGCGCGTTGTGCTTCCCTGCACTGCCAGACCGCGGCTCATACCGAATCGGGGCTGCGGGGACAAGGTATGTTTCCGAGCCCGCCGACCAGGTTCGACGGCGACGGAACTTATCACCGATTGAGAAGTGCATGTGAAACTCCTGTACCTCCGTCAGCGGAGTTGAAATCGGATCGGAATTTCGATGCGCACCCTGACCGGCGTGCCGTCGCGGTCACGCCCCGGTTCGAAACGCCACTGCCGGAGCGCCTCGACCGCAGCGGCATCGAGCAATGGCATCGATTGCGTGACCGTGATCGCCTCTTCCACTCGCCCCTGTTGATCGACGACTGCAGTCAAGATGACGCGGCCCTCCAGCCCGCGAGCCCGCGCCAGTGGTGGATACGTCGGCATGACACGTGACAGCACCACCGGTGGATGAACCACCGCATCTGCGGGGAGCGGCTGGTTGCCTTTGCCGCTGAGACGGCCGCCGACAACGCCGCCAACAACACCACTCACAGCGCCCTGCGGCTCGCCGCGTGGTAGGGCCGCCGGCGCGGGCAGCGGTGACGTGGCCCGCGCCGGCCTCTTCGGAACGACCAGCCGCCGCGGTTCCACGACCGCCTTGGGT
>DASVHW010000178.1 GCA_036382395.1 Candidatus Binatia bacterium
CCGTCATAGTGGGCCTTCAAAGTCACGCTGGGCATGACCCCTCAATTACGCTCTCTCGTGTGACCGAGCAAGAACCAAGAAAGCCGAGATGCGGCGGCGCCACCTGCCGAACAATATGCGGAACGGTTCCCCTCCTTACCGAGACTGTCGATAAATGCGAAGACGTGCTTCGAGAGCCTCAGCACGAGCGGTCTCAGCGTCCATCAAATAGAAGTTCTTCCGCTCACCCTGAGCCTGTCGAAGGGTGCGTTCGGAGAAAATCGACAGACTCAGTCAAGGGAAACGCTTGTTGACGATCTCAAGTTACGCATGCTACAGCCAGCCAACATTTGGCTGCGGTGTCGCCGCATACTGTCGAGATCACCATCGAGGCGTTCCGCTCGGCGATCGGCGAGTTACGAAAATCGGCGCATCGAACGGAACAACCTGCGGCAAAGTAGTGGTGCCGAAGCACGTGCTCATCTTGCGCCGGCCCACGGGCGTCGGCGCAAACACTTTCATCGGCCATCTGGTCGGCGCGGCCTGCCGCGCGGGCCTGGTCGATGCAGTAATCGAGCTGGCCGCACCGAGTGACATGAAGACAAGCCCGTCGACGGCCGATGCGATGGTCGTGTGGCAATCCGACGCACCCGACGCTCTCCGAACCGCGGCCGATGCGCTTGCGGATCATGCGGAGATCGTCGGTGGCTACGAGGTCCACGAGGTCCTCCACTGGGATGACGCGCCCGGTGTATTGACCGGCTACACCATGGTGGCGTGCTCGTGCCGCCTTCCCGGCCTCAGCCCCACACAGTTCATCGATCGTTACCGCGCCCACGCCGTCATCGCACGTGTCCACCACCCGGCGATCCGCCGCTACGTCCAATCGTTCGTGACCACGGCGTTGGATGGCTCCCGCCACTGCGAGGCTATCGCCCTGCTCCACTTCGCCAGCGCCGACGACTACGCCCTCCACCTCTACCGCGATGAGCAGAGCCGGCAGGTCGTGGCCGAGGACATCGCCGGCTTTATGGATCGCAGCCGCATCTGGGCATTTTTCACCACCGACCGGTTCGTCGTCACTCACGCGGGCAAGTAGGCCAAGATCAAGCGTATCCAAAGTCATCGAAGGCAAAAGGAGGTTCCCTATGGGCTCAACGTCGCTTTTGGCTGACAAGGTAGCCGTAGTCACCGGCGGCGGTGGCGGCATTGGAAAGGGCATTGCCCTCGCTTTCGCTTCACACGGAGCCAAAGTCGTCGTAGCAGAGAGAGATCCCGTTCGGGCCAAGGCCACGGTGGCGGAGATCGAGGCGTCAGGGGGCCGGGCGATGGCCTCGGTGGTAGATGTTCAAGAGAAGGACCAATGCGGAACTCTGGCGGATGCCGCCTTGCGGGAATTCGGGCAGGTGGACGTGCTGGTGAACAACGTGGGCGACTACCTGGCGGCCAAGCCCTTTCTGGAGACGACCGAGGAGGACTGGGAGGCGCTGTATCACATCAACCTCAAGCACGTCTTCCTGTGCACCCGCGCTATCGCGCCCAGAATGATTGAGCGGGGAAGCGGCGGGAGCATCATCAACGTCTCCACCGTCGAAGCCTTCCGCGGCATACCGCATTGCGCCGTCTACTCCGCCTTCAAGGGAGGCGTCACGCAGTTCACCAAGAGCTTCGCGCTGGAAGTGGCCCAGTACGGCATCCGTGTCAACGCCATCGCACCCGACGTGACCCAGACGATTCAGGTGCCGTACGATCAATGGGTCCCGCCCGAGCAACGGCACCTGGTTCCGATCTGGGTGCCCCTGGGCCGTTTCGGCATGCCCGACGACATTGCCGGCGTGGCGGTGTTCCTTGCCTCGGATCTCTCCCGATTCGTGACCGGCACCACGGTGCACGCCGATGGCGGAACGTATGCTGCCGGCGGTTGGTACCGCACCACCAGCGGCAGGTGGACCAACTCCCCCTTGAATCCATAGCCACCCCTGTGATTCTTATCGCCTGATCAAGAGGAGGCATGATGGCTGACGAACACCCGGCACGACTCGCTTCGCAGCGCTCGATGAAAGCGGTGCAGGCGAAAACCAAGGAAGCATGGCTAGACCTTTTCGCCAACGATGCAATCATCGAAGACCCCGTGGGCGTCTCCCCACTCGACCCTACAGGCAAAGGCCAGGTCGGCAAAGCGGCCATCAGTGCCTTCTGGGACACGAACATCGGAGCGAACAAAATCGAGTTCGATATCTCGCACTCTTACGCTGCCGGGGATGAGGTAGCGAACGTCGGGAAGATCACGACCACCCTGCCGAACGGCATGAAGGCCATCGCCGAAGGCGTCTTCGTCTACAGGGTGAACGCCGCGGGCAAGATCGTTTCGCTCCGCGCGTTCTGGGAGTTCGAGAAGATGATGGCCAGTGTGATGCCACCGTCTTGAACAACGGGCCAGCGAGCGACCGAATTTGACCAAGATCATCCTTTTCCAGTAGGTTACCGCATTCCGCCCGGTGGGCGTGCAACGTAGGTCAAACGAACGTTTGTTTCTGAAGGCGGAAGCTAGGGCATTCATCTTAGTAAGGAAGGCGGGACAACGGTGAACAAGCGCATGACGCCGGGCCAGGTAATCGGCGAACTCCGCGACGGAATGACCATCGGCATCGGCGGCTGGGGCGCCCGGCGAAAGCCCATGGCTCTCATCCGAGAGATCCTGCGCTCGCCGCTCAAAGATCTGACGCTGGTCTCCTACGGTGGACCCGACGTGGGCATGCTGTGCGCCGCCGGGAAGGTCCGTAAGTTGGTGTTTGGCTTCGTCACGCTGGACGTCATCGCACTGGATCCGCACTTTCGCGTCGCCCGGCAGTCGGGGGCGATCGAGGCGATGGAAATCGATGAGGGCATGCTCCAGTGGGGGCTCAAGGCCGCCGCACTACGGCTGCCCTTCCTGCCGACACGAGCCGGTCTCGCCTGCGACGTGGAACGGCTCAACCCGCATCTCAAGACGGTGCAATCGCCGTACGCCGACGGCGAGGTGCTGCTGGCGATGCCGGCGCTCACGCTGGACGCCGCGCTCATTCACGTGAATCATGCCGACACACGCGGCAACAGCCAGATCCTCGGCCCCGATCCCTACTTCGACGACCTCTTCTGCGGCGCGGCGAAGCGGCGCTACGCGAGTTGCGAACGCATCGTCGAGACACAACAGCTCAACGACCTTGGCTGCGTTCACACCTTGCAGCTGAACCGCAGCCTGGTTGACGGCGTCGTCGAGATCCCGTTCGGCGCCCACCCGACTGCGTGCTCGCCGCGGTACGGTATCGACCTTGAACACTTGAAGACCTACGTGGCCGCCGCAAGCCCCGAAGCCTGGCAGGGGTACCGCAAGCAGTATGTTGATGTCAGCCAGGATCAGTACCTCGAGACGGTCGGCGGTGCGGTTCGTGTCGCCGGCATCCCCCCCACGGTGTTCTGAGGCAACCCACGATGCCACACATTGACTATACGCTGGCCGAGCTCTGTATCACCGCCTGCGCCGAGGCCTGGCGCGGCGACAGCGAAATCCTGGCATCAGGCATCGGCCTGGTCCCGCGACTGGCCGCCAGCTTGGCGAAGCTCACGTTCAGCCCGGACCTTCTGATGACCGATAGCGAAGCGTATCTGGTCTCCGAACCTGTCCCCGTGGGACCCCGGGACGGCTATCAACTCAAGGTCGAGGGCTGGATGCCGTTCCGGCACATCTTCGATTTGCTCTGGAGCGGGAAGCGCCATGCCATGACCACTCCAACCCAGATCGATCGCTTTGGCAGCATCAACATCAGCTGCATTGGAGACTGGCGCAAGCCGAAGGCGCAACTGCTGGGCGTGCGAGGAATTCCGGGGAACACCATCAACCACCCGTGCAGCTTCTTCATCTCCAACCACACACCGCGCACATTCGTCGAGCGCGTGGACATGGCCTCGGGCGTCGGCTACGACCCGGAGCGCTGGGCACCGGGGGTCAAGCAAGATTTCCACGAGCTTCGTCGGGTGGTGACCAACCTCGCGGTTCTCGACTTCGCCGGCCCACACCATGCCATGCGGATCCGGTCCGTACACCCTGGCGTGACGCCGGAGCAGGTACAGAAACAAACCAGCTTCGAGCTGGCAGTGGCTGACGGCCTGGGTGAGACACGCATACCAACCGGCGAGGAGTTGCGGATCATCCAGGAAGTCATCGACCCCCACAACTTGCGCGCCAGCGTCTTCCAGTAAGGTTCACACGGTGTCCTCAGCGCTGCGTACACGCCTCTGCGAAGTTCTCGGTGCCCGCTACCCAATCATCCAAACGGCGATGGGTTGGGTGGCAACTCCCGAGCTGGTCGCCGCCACATCCAACGCCGGAGCCTTCGGCTTCCTCGCCGCGGCCACACTCCGCCCGGACGAGTTCGAACCGTCCATCTTGAAGGTGAAAGAACTCACCGACCGGCCGTTCGGCGTGAACTTCTTGATGGAGCAACCGGGGGCCCGCGACATCGTGGAGTTGATCGTCCGCCACGACGTGAAGGCGGCCAGTTATGGCCGTGGTCCCAATCCGCGGTTCATCGAGCGGCTGAAGCAGGCCGGTGTCCTGTGCGTCCCAACCGTGGGTGCCGTGCGTCACGCGCAGAAGGCGGTCAAGCTCGGTGCCGACATCATCATCGCGCAAGGTGGCGAGGGTGGCGGACATACCGGCTCCGTGCCCACCTCGATCCTGGTGCCGCAGGTTGTCGATGCCGTCAAAGTCCCGGTGGTCGCCGCGGGCGGCTTCCGTGACGGACGCGGCCTGGTCGCCGCCTTGGCCTACGGCGCCACCGGCATCGCCATGGGCACGCGTTTCCTGCTGACGGCGGAGAGCCCGCTGCCGGGAGAAACCGCGAAGCGGTATTTCGCCGCGACCGTCAATGACATCTTCGTGACCAAGCAGGTGGACGGCCTACCCCAACGCGTCATCATGAATGAGTTCGTCGGCCGGCTCGAGTCGAGTCACTCACTCACCAGGTTCATTCGCGCCCTCCGCAGCGGCCTGGAATATCGCAAGCTGAGCGGCGCCTCGATCCGAGAGCTCCTGACCTCGGCGCTGGCATTGCGGCGTGGCGACAACCTGACCCGGACCCAGATGCTGATGGCCGCCAACGCGCCGGTCTTCATCCGCCGGTCCATGGTCGAAGGCCGTCCGGCGGAAGGCGTGCTGCCCAGCGGCGTGGTGGCGGGTCTCATCAACGATCGGCCGACCTGCGCGGAACTCATCCAGAGAATCATCAGCGAAGCGGAGCAGACACTGGCCGCCCTCGCAAACTAGGGCAAGGAGTCGTTTGTGTACGTCAAGACGAATGTCGACGAAAAGGGTGTGGCGGAGGTTCTTCTCGACTATCCCCCGGTGAACGCGCTCGATAGCGCGGGCTGGGCGCACCTCGCCAAAACCATCCGGGCCCTGGGCGAGGACGAGAACGTACGGGTTGTGCTCTTGGCCGGCAACGGACGTGGGTTCTGCGCCGGCGTCGACATCAAGGAGCTGGCCCGTGACGGCAGCCTGATCGTGAAGGTGAACCGAGGCTGCTACGACAGCTTCGCGGCCGTCTACGATTGTCCGGTCCCTGTCATTACTGCCGTGCACAACTTCTGCTTGGGCGGCGGGATCGGTCTGGTCGGCTCCTCCGACATCATCATCGCCTCGGAGGACGCCACCTTCGGCCTTCCCGAAATCGACCGCGGCGCCATGGGGGCCGCCACCCACCTCATGCGGATGTTCCCCGTACAAAAGGTTCGGCGGATGTTTTACACCGGCCAGCCGATCACGGCCGCGGAGGCTTACCGCCTGGGCGCCGTCGAGTCGGTCGTCAAACGCGAGGAGCTGCTGCCGACGGCACGGGCATTGGCCGAGAACATCGCGGCCAAGAGTCCGCGAGCGGTCCGTCTCGCCAAGTGGGCGTTGAACGGCATCGAGCTGCTCGACATCAAGAAGAGCTACCGCTTCGAGCAGGGCTTCACGTTCGAGCTGTACACCTCACCCGACTCGCAAGAAGCGCGCTCCGCTTTCGTCGAGAAGCGCGAGGCGGCCTTCACCGATAAGTCCAAGGACTAGACCAGGATGGAGTTGACGTTCACCCCCGAAGAAGAGGCCTTCCGGCTCGAAGCGCGGGCGTGGCTGGAAACCCACGTACCGAAGACACCGCTGAAATCCTTCGATACGGCAGAGGGGTTTCAGCAGCACCGCGACTGGGAGCGCACCCTGAACGAAGGCCGGTGGTCGGCAGTCAACTGGCCGGTCGAGTACGGCGGCCGCGGCGCCAACCTGATCGAGTGGCTCATCTTCGAAGAAGAGTACTTCCGCGTGGCCGCACCGGGTCGGGTGAATCAAAACGGCATCTTCCTGCTGGGTCCGACGTTGATGGAGTTCGGCAGCGAGCAGCAGAAGATCCGTTACCTGCCGCACATGGCGTCCGGTGAAGAGGTCTGGGCGCAAGGGTGGTCGGAGCCGAACGCCGGCAGCGACATGGCGGCCATCCGCGCCACCGCGCGCAGAGACGGCGAGCATTACATCCTCAACGGCCAGAAGACGTGGTGCTCGCGTGGGGCATTCGCCGACTGGCTGTTCGGCATCTTCCGCTCCGATCCAAACTCGGAAAAGCATCGCGGCCTCACCTTCATCCTGTTGCCGCTCGATCTCCCGGGAATCACAGTGCGGCCGATCGCACAGCTCGACGGCGAGACGGGGTTTGCCGAGGTCTTCTTCGATGATGTTCGCGTGTCGGTGGAGAACCGCCTGGGCGGGGAGAATCAAGGCTGGAATGTGGCGATGGCAACCGCGGGCTTCGAGCGCGGCCTCATGCTGCGCAGCCCGGCACGCTACCAGGCAACCGCGCGTAAGCTGATCGCTCTGTACAAGATATACGCCAAGACAGCGGATTCGTGTCTGCGCCACGCCGTGGCGCGCGCGTGGATGAACGCGGAAGCGTACGCGCTGAACACCTATTGGACGGTGTCACGGCTCATGCAAGGCGGCAGCATCGGCGCCGAGGCCAGCCTCAACAAGATCTTCTGGTCGGAAATGGACGTGCACATGCACGAGACGGCGCTCGCCTTGCTCGGCCCGCGCGCGCAGCTTCTGCCGCATGCGCCCGGCGCCGAGAATCCCGGCAATTGGCTCGACGGGTTCCTGTTTGCCATGGCCGGACCCATCTATGCCGGCACCAACGAAATTCAACGCAACGTCATCGCCGAGCGCTTGCTCAAGCTGCCCAGGAGTTAGCGATGCAGTTCCAGTTCACCGAAGACCAACGCGGGTTCCAGGAAAGCGTCCGCAAGTTTCTCGAAAAGGAGTGCACCCCGGCACACCTTCGCGCCCTCTGGCAAACCGAGACCGGCCGCGCGCCGGAATTGTGGTCCAAGCTGGCGGAGATCGGTGTGCTCGGCTTGCTTGTCCCGGAAGCGCACGGGGGCCTGGGCAGCAGTGAGGTCGACCTCGTATTGCTGCTCGAGGAGGCCGGCCGAGCCGCGCTCCCGGAACCCGTGGCCGAGACCGCCGCGGTCGGCGTGCCACTCCTCGCCGGTCTGAAGCGCAAGAAACTGGGTGAGCAGTGGCTGCCGAAGGTGGCCGCCGGTGAGGCGATTCTCACGGTGGGGCACGAGGTCAACCCGTTCGTCGCAGACGCCCACGTCGCACACCTGCTGCTCCTGCAACGCAACAACGAGATCCACGCGGTGCCGCGCGACCAGGTGACCCTGGAGCATCAACCTTGCAACGACCCGTCGCGCCGGCTCTTTCGTGTGGACTGGAAGCCGTCGGGCGAGACCTGCGTGGCGCGGGGAGAAGAAGGCCGCCGCCTGCTCGCCGCCGCCCTCGACCGCGCCGCCCTGGCGTGCGCCGCCCAGCAACTCGGTATCGGGCAACAGCTTGTCGATATGGCCGTGCGCTATGCCACCGAACGCGAGCAGTTTGGCAAGCCGATCGGCTCGTTCCAAGCGATCAAACATATGCTCGCGAACGTCGCGGTTCGCATCGAGTTCGCCCGCCCCGTCGTGTACCGCTCCGCCTTTTCGGTGGCGCACGACGCGGTCACACGGGCCATCGACGTTTCTCAGGCGAAGCTGGCGGCATCCGAGGCCGCGGTGCTGGCCGCAAAGACGGCGCTCCAGGTGCACGGTGCCATCGGATATACCTGGGAACAGGATCTGCAAATTTGGATGAAGCGAGCTTGGGCACTCGACATCGCATGGGGCACCGGCGCCTGGCACCGCGCCCGCGTCGCCGCCGCCATCCTCGACGGCGCCGTGCTTCCCGAGACCTTTCCAGCAGCCCGAGAGACTGCCGCTTGAAGGGCACCATGCGCGCCGAGGATTCGTAGGGCCGGCTGCGCCGGCCGATTTTGTTGAGGAGACAACCAACGGTGGCCGGCACAGCCGGCCCGACAGTTCGATTGAGAGGGGAACGAAATGGACCAGACGAAAACGCAGGCTCCGGCAATCCAGGGCTGGTTCACCATGGACTCGCGCGCGCCACACCTCCTCGGCAGCCGCTGCACCGCCTGCAAGAGCTACTTCTTCCCCAAGGAATCGTTCTTCTGCCGCAACCCCGGCTGCGCCGGGACCGAATTCGAGGAAGTTCCCTTGAGTCGCACCGGAAAGGTCTGGTCCTTCAGCACCAACCACTATCAACCGCCCGCGCCCTATATCTCTCCTGATCCCTTCGTCCCCTATTCCATCGCGGCCGTGGAGTTGGCGAATGAGCAGATGGTGATCCTCGGGCAAGTTGCCAGCGGCGTCGATCTCAACACACTGAAGGTCGGCATGGAGATGGAGCTCGTGCTGGAAAAGCTCTTCGAAGATAAGGACGTCGAGTACATCGTCTGGAAGTGGAAGCCGGTAGGCGCCTGACCGCCGAAGTAGCCCTCACCCCGACCCTCTCCCGGAGGGCGAGGGAGAAGAGAATTGGGAGGTCAATGATGGCAAAGGAAGTTGCGATCCTCGGGGTGGGAATGCACCCGTGGGGAAAATGGGGCAAGAACTTCGTCGAGTATGGCGTCAAAGCCTGTCGCGATGCCCTCAAAGACGCCGGCGTCGAGTGGAATGACATTCAGTTCATTTCGGGTGCCGACACCATGCGCTGCGGCTATCCCGGCTACGTCGCCGGTGCCACCTTCGCGCAGGCACTGGGCTGGTCGGGGGCGCGCGTCGCCAGCTCGTATGCCGCCTGCGCCTCGGGCGCCACGGCCATGAACGCGGCACGGGCGCAGATCCTAGCAGGATTCTGTGACGTGGCCCTCGTCGTCGGCGCCGACACGACCCCCAAGGGCTTTCTGGCCCCCACCTCAGGAGACCGGCCGGATGACCCCGACTGGCTGCGGTTCCGCCTGCTTGGTGCCACCAATCCGACCTACTTCGCGTTCTATGCCCGTAGGCGCATGGATCTGTACGGGGCCACAGAGCGTGACTTTGCCAAGGTGAAGATCAAGAACGCCAAGCACGGGCTGACGAACCCGAACGCGAGATACCGCAAGGAGTACACCGAGGACGAAGTTCTGAAGTCGCCCATGGTGTCCGATCCGCTGCGGCTGCTGGAGATCTGCGCCACCAGCGACGGCGGCGCGGCGGTAGTGCTGTCGAGCCTGAAATATGCGCGCCAGCGCACGGCCAAACCCATCACCATCGCGGCAATTTCGACCGTGACGCCACGCTATCCCAACACCGTCATCGAGATGCCGAACTTCGCCACCGATTCCGCGCATAGCGCCGCGCCACCGCGTGTTCCGTTCCGCGACTCGATCGCAGCCGGCGCGTACGAAGAGGCGGGCCTTGGTCCCGAAGATGTGAATCTGGCCGAGGTGTATGATCTGTCGACCGCGCTCGAGCTGGATTGGTATGAAAACATCGGGCTGTGCAAGCCCGGAGAAGCCGAACGGCTGCTCAACGATGGGCACACCACCATCGGTGGGCGGGTACCGGTCAACCCGAGTGGCGGTCTGACCTGTTTTGGAGAGGCCGTTCCGGCACAGGCAATTGCGCAGGTGTGCGAGCTGGTCTGGCAGATCCGGGGCGAGGCCAGCGGCCGACAGGTCCCCGGAGCCAAGGTCGGCATTACCGCAAACCAGGGACTGTTCGGACACGGCTCGTCGGTGATCGTGAAACGGTAGAACTCTTCCCTCGCCCTCTGGGAGAGGGTCGGGGTGAGGGCGTCCAACATCGAACGCAAGGAGAACAGAGATGGCTGAAGCATACATCATCGATGCGGTTCGCACCCCAGTCGGCAGGCGCAAAGGCGGCCTGAGCACCGCGCACCCTGCCGACCTGGGCGCACACGTGATCAAGGCGCTGGTGCAGCGCACCGGCATCGACCCGCACACCGTCGAGGATGTGTTCTTCGGCTGCGTTGATACCATCGGTCCCCAGGCCGGCGACATCGCCCGCACCTGCTGGCTGGCAGCGGGACTGCCGGACGAGGTTCCGGGCACGACCATCGACAGGCAGTGCGGTTCATCGCAGCAGGCCATCCACTTTGCCGCGCAAGCAGTGATGAGCGGAACCAATGACGTGATCGTCGCCGGTGGCGTGCAGAACATGAGCATGATCCCGATTGCCTCGGCGATGACCTTGGCGCAGCCGATGGGTTTCCCCGATCCCTTCTCGACCTCCAAGGGCTGGGTGGCACGCTACGGCACGCAAGAAGTCTCACAGTTTCGCTCGGCGGAAATGATCGCGGAGAAGTGGAACATCCTGCGCCAAGACATGGAGCGCTTCGCCTTCGAAAGTCACCGGCGAGCGATCCAGGCAATCGACCAAGGCCGGTTCACGCGTGAGATCGTGCCGTATGACGGCGTGACCACCGACGAGGGACCGCGGCGCGACACGTCACTCGAGAAGATGGCTTCGCTGAAAACCCTCACCGAGGGTGGGCGTTTGACGGCGGGCGTATCCAGCCAGATCTCCGACGCCGCCGCCGCCGTGCTGGTCGTATCGGAGCGGGCGGTGAAACAGCACCACCTCAAGCCGCGCGCACGCATTCATCACATCAGCGTGCGCGGGGCCGATCCGGTGTGGATGCTCACCGCGCCGATCCCGGCCACGGCTTACGCCTTGGAACGCAGCGGCCTGAAGCAGAAGGACATCGATCTGGTCGAGATCAACGAAGCCTTCGCCTCGGTCGTACTCGCCTGGCAGAAGGAAACCGGCTGGGATCTCGCCAAGGTCAACGTCAATGGCGGCGCCATTGCTCTCGGGCACCCGCTCGGCGCCACCGGCGCGCGCCTGATGACCACGCTTCTCTGCGAACTCGAGCGCACCGGCGGCCGTTACGGATTGCAGACCATGTGCGAGGGTGGCGGTCAGGCCAACGTCACCATCATTGAGAGAATATGAAGAAACCAAGCGGTCAGCGATCAGCTGTCGGCCTTCACTTGGAGCATCGGCTAGGGAAAGCCTGGCCGGGGCTCCGGCTGACTGCTGATAGCTGACAGCTGATAGCTATCTGGTGCCACATGAGATTTGCCTTCAACGAAGAACAGGAAGCGTTGCGCGCGGCGGCCCGCGACTTTCTTGCGGACCATTGCTCGCCGGCGCAGATCCGCAAGGTCATGGAGACCGACGCGGGGTACGACCCCGAGGTGTGGGGCCGCATCGGCGCCGAGCTCGGTTGGACGTCGATCATCATTCCGGAAGCGTACGGCGGCGCGGGACTGACGTACGTCGAGCTGGTCGGCCTCATGGAAGAGATGGGCGCGGCGCTCCTCTGTGCCCCGTTCTTTTCCACCGTGTGCCTTGCCGGAAACGCTTTGCTGCTCGGTGGGACGGAGGAGCAAAAGCAGGAACACCTCCCGGGCATTGCGGCCGGCGAGACCACCGCCACGCTCGCCTTTACCGAACCGAAGGGCCGTTGGGACGCCGCCGGAATCGAACTGGTGGCCAGGCGCGACGGCAGCGACTTCATCCTGAACGGCACCAAGACGTTCGTGGTCGACGGCCATACGGCGCAACTGCTCATCGTAGCCGCGCGGCGCCAAGCCTCGCGTGGGCAGGACGGCGTCAGTCTCTTCGTCGTGCCGGCCAATACAACTGGTATCGAGCGGCGCCTCCTGCCCACCATGGACCAGACGCGCAAGCAGGCGGAAATCGTTTTTCGTAACGTACGAGTTCCCGCTTCGGCCTTGATGGGCAACGAGGGCGAGGGCTGGGGTAGCTTGAACACGACTCTCGATCGCGCCGCCATCGCGCTTTCCGCCGAACAGGTGGGCGGCGCGCAACGCTGTCTCGACATGTCGGTCCAGTACGCCAAAGAGCGCATCCAGTTCGGAC
Organism: Candidatus Binatia bacterium; assembly: GCA_036382395.1. Classification (NCBI taxonomy): domain Bacteria; phylum Candidatus Binatota; class Binatia (SeqCode); species Binatia bacterium. Next base: position 12,271 of record DASVHW010000178.1, read on the forward strand.
GCCCGATCGGCTCGTTTCAGGCCATCAAACACAAGTGCGCCGACATGTTGCTGCGGGTGGAGTCGGCGCGCTCCGCCAGTTACTACGCCGGCTGGGCCGCTTCCGTGGACGATCCCGAGCTGCCGGCGCTGGCCTCCCTGGCCAAGGCCTACTGCTCCGACGCCTATTTCCATTGCGCCGCCGAGAGCGTGCAGATTCACGGCGGTGTCGGCTTCACCTGGGAGTACGACGTCCACCTCTACTTCAAGCGCGCCAAGTCGAGCGAGGTCTTCCTCGGCGACGCCACCTACCACCGTGAGTTGGTAGCGCAGCGGATTGGCCTCTCTGCTCCCTCTCCCTCCGGCAAAAGGTCGTGGTGAAGGAATGACCAATCCTCTCGACTTCTCCGGCAAGGTCGTCATCGTCACCGGTGGCGGCAGAGGTGTGGGACGCGGCATCACCAGCCGCTTTCTCGAAGCCGGCGCTGACGTCGTGATCTGCGGCCGCAAGGAGCCCGAGACGTCTCCGAGCGCTGGCAGCAAGCCGGCACTGTTCGTCGCCGCCGATGTGCGCGAGATCGAACAGATCGACAAGGTGGTGACCTTCGCCACCGAACGTTTCGGACGCCTCGACGTGTTAGTCAACAACGTCGGCGGCACGCCCACGGCCGATGCCGCGACGGCTTCGCCGCGCTTCTCGGAATCGATCATCCGGCTCAACCTCATTTCGCCGCTCAGCTTTGCGCAGCGTGCCAACGCCGTCATGCAGAAGCAGGCTGACGGCGGCGCCATCATCAACATCGCCAGCGTCAGCGGCATCCGCCCCTCTCCCGGCACTGCGGCATACGGCGCAGCCAAAGCCGGCTTGTTGAACCTCACACAAACCCTGGCAGTGGAGTGGGCCCCCAAGGTGCGGGTCAACGCCGTGACTGCCGGGATGATCCGCACCGAGCAATCTCAGCTCCACTACGGTGACGAAGCCGGCATCGCCGCCGTTGCCGCCACCGTCCCCTTGGGCCGGCTGGGCAAGCCCGAGGACGTCGGCGACCTCTGCCTCTTCCTCGCCTCGCCGCTCGCCAGTTACATCAGCGGCGCGAGCATCCTGCTGCACGGCGGCGGCGAGCGCCCCGCCTATCTGGACGCGGCCAAGAAGCCCGGCGCCTGACAGAGCGGTGCGTCGCACTCACGTCGGCTTCAGCGTCTTGAACCGCCCGGCGAGCCAGTCGTCTACGCCGGAGACGTACCAGCGTGAGAAGCGCCGGTCCGACGGGCCGCCGGCCAGGCAGGTATGGGCGGCCGCTTCACCCAAGTCAGTGACGATGCGATACGAAGGCGCGAAGCTCGTGTCGCGGCCACCCGAACGATAGATCTGGCCTTGATGGATGGTGCTGCGGCCGCCCATGATCGGCACCGGCCCGTGGTCAAACCCGATCCATGCCGGCAGCCGGCCGCCGAGCATCAGGTGCTTCATCAGCAGCTGCCGTTGACTGCCCCATTGCCGCAATGGCCCAACCAACGTCCCGGCGGCGACTCGCCTGAAGACGCCATCGCGACCTTCTTCACCGTACCATGCGCTGTCACCTTGCAGCAGCACGCGATCGCCATTGGCGTAGAAGTCGACCAGAATACCCGTCTCCTCGATGAGGAAGCGCGTCACCTCCGGACCGCACACCGCGCCGAATACCTCGTTAACGAGCGCACGGTAGAACTTCTCAAACAGGTAGGCGCCGGTGGACGCCAAATCATAGCAGCAGTCCCACTGGCGCAGCGCATCACCGTGTGTGCTCTTCGGCAGCAACGGCCGCAGAACGTCCATGAACCGCGCCGCCTGGAGCGAGTAGACGTCCATCTGCATCTGCTGCATGGCCGTGACGCTCCAATCATTGCGGCCGGCGAGGAGGTCGGCGATGCGCTCGGCGCGATAGGCGCCCATCGGCAGATTGATGGGATGCGCACGGCCAAGATGGTTCAGATCGTTGTTGGCGGTGACCAGAAAACCGGCGGGCGGATTGAACGCGCGCGGCAGATCACTCACCGCAACGAATCCTTTCCAGTCGTTCTCTGGATCCCAGCCCGGCAACGGCACCAACCCATTGCGGCCTTCACTCCGCACCGGCATCCGTCCGGACATCTGGTAGCCGATGTTGCCGTGCCGATCGGCCAAAACCCAATTCCATGCCGTCTCCATCCGTCCGAGCAGCTCCATGCCCGCGGCAACTTCCGCGGCATGCCACATTCCGAATGCCGTCGACAGGGACACCGCGCCCGTTTCTGCACCCGACGCCCAGCGTGTCGCCAGATACAGCCCCGGCTGCGCCGGATCGCCGTCGAGCACGCCGTGATCGTTTTCATAGAAGCACAGCCTCACATCCGACTTCTTCTTGCGCTTGATCACCTCAGTGCGTACCTGAAAAGGCACCCATACCTCACCGGCATCCGTCACGCGGCGATAGCAACCGTCGCGGCAGTCTTCGATCCAGGAATCGATCGCGTCCATGAACGTGTAGGTCGCGCCCCAGGCGAGATCGGTGGAGCGCCCGATGACCGGCGCCGGCAGGCCCGGCATGGTGGCGGCGATGCAGAAGCGCTCGCCCAGCTCGAGGACGGCCTCGTACCACACCGCGGGGAGGCGGTTGGCTTCGAGGTGCGGATCGTTGGCAAGCAGAGGATGGCCGCTCGCAGTCTTGCTGCCGGAGACGACCCAATTGTTGGAGGCGATGGCCCGCGGCAACGCCCGGTTCCAGCGCACGGCGTCGGGCACGATGCGCTCGCCGAGCCTGACCTTCTGCAACAGTTGGGAGTCGAGATCCTGCAGGAGGCCGGGGAACAGTTCGTCGAGATGCCGTCGCGGCACACCCGCTTGCACCATTTCGACCAGCAGTCGCTCCATCTCGCCCTGGCTCTGGGCCAACGACACGTAGCCGACGACCCGCGAGGTCAGGATCGAGTCCGCCACCGTCCACGGTGCTGGCGCGTATCCCACCAGTTTGAACTCCCAGGGCACACGCTGGCGCAGCGCGGCATTGGCGCCATCGCAGTAGGCCTCCGCCAGGGCGCGGTCCGCCGCCGGCAGCTGGTCCGCCTCTTCATGCGCGCTGCCACCAAAGTTCATGCGACGAAAAAAACGATCGAGGCGCAGCATGTCGTCGCCGGCGTCGAGGACCTCGCAGCCGCGTCCCTGGCCGAGAATCCGCACGAGCAGCATCTGCATCGCCCGATCGACCGCGTGGCAGAAACCGAGGCCACGGTACAAATCCGCTTCGGTCGACGCTTGCACGTGCGGCACCCCGTGCTCGTCGCGAACGATGTGAATCGGTTTGTTACCCTCGATGGTCCAGTGTTGGTTGGCTCGCATGGCATCCACCCGTCGCGCGCCGGCGCATCAGCGGGCGACCTTACCCGTAATGCCGAACAAGTGCGAGGCGCACACGGGATGGCGGAATGGCCGTACCGTCGTACCGCTTTGTCTTTTGCCGGTGGCCGAGCGATGATCGACAGGCCTTGCGTGGCGCGGATTGATTGTTGAATGGAGCATAAGCCGATGGATCTCGATCGACGTCGCTTCCTGCGGATGGCACTGGCTTCCATGCTCGCCGCGCCGCTCACCGGTGGCTGCCGGCGCGAGGCAGCGCCAGCGCCGTCCGTTCCGCTCGGTGACCCGCGAGCGACGCTGAAGGTCCGCGGCTACCGCGGCCTGGCTGAGCTCCCGTACTTCGCCGTGGATGCGAACGGCGACCTCCGACTCACCGTGGACGATCTGCCGGCCGGTCTGGATTTCCACACCCACCTCGCGTTCAACATGCTGCTGTCGCCGTCGGTCGATCTGCTGCGACGCACGCCGGAGACTCGCTACCTGATCGACTGCGATGGCAGCCAGCCGCCCTGCGTCTTGGACCTCGACGTCTACATCAACCGCATCGCCACTCCGGACATGCTCGACCATATGGAAGCGGAGATTCGCGGCATGCTGCTGTTCGGCAGCCGAGCCGCCGAGACGCACACGATTCCCAACCTGCTTGCGGAGATGGACAGGATGCGGGTGGAGCGCGCCGTCGTCCTGGCCGTGTCGCCCGGGTTCCCCTTTGGCGACAATCTGACGCAGCGGTGGCGGGACGCGATCGCGCAGTCGGGGGCGGCGGAGCGGTTGATCTTGTTCGGCTCGGTCCGGCCAACGGTGCGCGGAGCCGTCGAACGCTTGCGCGAGCTGAAGACACTGGGCATCCGCGGCGTCAAGCTGCATCCGACCATGCAACGGTTCTATCCGGACGATCCGCAGGCGATGCCGTTTTATGCCGCCTGCGCCGAGCTGGACTTGCCCGTGTTCTTTCACGCCGGGCGCGCCGGCATCGAACCCGAGTTCACTCGGGAACACGCGGCCATGAAACACTATGTCGCCCCGGTCGCGGAGTTTCCGCAGGTCCGCTTCATCTTCGGTCACGCCGGCGCACGGGACTACGCCGACGCCATCCCGATTGCCAAGGCGCATCAGAACGTGTTGATGGAAATCGCCGGCCAAGGGGTGGCGGCGCTGCGGGAGTTGCTTGCCGAGTTGGGACCGGAACGACTCGTGTTCGGGTCAGATTGGCCCTTTTATCCGCTCGCTCCAACCGTGGCGAAACTGCTCATCGTAACTGGCGGAGACAAGGCCGCCCGCGACATGATCTTCAGCGGGAACGCGCGTCGCTTTCTCGCCTTGTCGGCGCCGTGAGGGTTCAAGACGCGGACCTCCGGCTGAGCAGAGTCCGTCGATTTTCTCTGAAAGTGCCCTTCGACAAGCATGTCCTGAGCAACGTCGAAGGGCATGCCCATGAACATGCGCCGTCTCCGTCGCCCAGGGCGTTGCCCCAGGACCAGTGGCGGCAGGCCTCCGTGCCTGCCGCGGTGGATCGACTGGACCATCCAACCGGCGACAGGCACAGAGGCCTGTCGCCACCAGACCTTATGGAATCAGCTGCGGCACCGAGTATTCATCGTTTGACGGAATCGCCAAACGATGCTGTCGAAACACCATGAAGTGATGACGAGTCCCCGTGTACGGCCCCTCAAATCCGAGTGCGCGCAGACGCTGGATGAATTCGCGCCGCTTACAC
>DASVHW010000179.1 GCA_036382395.1 Candidatus Binatia bacterium
GATCTACGAAGGCTGCGTGATCCGTTTCCGCCCGATCATGATGACCACGATGGCGGCGCTGTTCGGGGCCTTGCCGATCGCGCTCGGCGTCGGAGCGGGAGCCGAGTCGCGGCGTCCGTTGGGCGTGGCCGTCGTGGGCGGTCTGATTTTCTCGCAGCTGGTGACGCTGTACCTCACACCGGTGTACTACACGTACTTGGAGAGCTTCGTCGATCTGCTCCACCGCCTCACACATCGGCCCCCCCGCACCGCGCCGCACGCGGTACCGGCATCGGCGAAACGTGCGGCCCAGTAGCGGCCGCGGGGCGCAGGAGAAGCGGCCTCCGGGGTGTGAGACAAATTTGTGGGTCTTTTCGTTCGGGTCTACCCGCTCACCCTGAGAGATCCGACCGGCGGGGCGCCGGCTTGGAGCGCCCATGAACCGGCGCATTTCGTCATTCCCGCAATCTTCAGGCGGGAATCCATTCCGCATGCACTGGATGCCCGCCTGAAAATTGCGGGCATGACGGATTGGAACAATCGCTTTACCAGCGCTTCACTGGGTTCCCATCTGGATGACGAATCCACCCGTCACAATCAAGGCCCCACCCACAATCAGGCTCAGTGACGGCCGTTCGGCGAAGAAGACGAAGCTGAGCAGCTGGCTGACAAGGAAGAACACGGCAATGTAGAGGCCCATCAGCCGGCCGAAGTTGATGGAACGATTCAGATTCACCACGAGTCCGTAGGCCACCAGCGTGATGGCCCCAAGCGCCAGCCATAACCACGCCGATTGAACGAGACCGCGCCGAACCGCAGCGTCGCCGCCGATCTCCAGCGCGGCAGCGATCATCAACATGCCAATGGTGCTCTTCATGTCAGCCTTATCGTCACTTTGTACCACGCCGACGAACCGAAGTCTCCGATGTTTGCCGAGTCGGTGGAACGATCTCAAGATCCGACACAGCTAAAACAGGGCATCGCAACACACCCTGCCTGCAAATGCTGTCTAGTCTGCATTTCAGCGTTCTAGCGCCCTGAAGCATCATGCCGGTCAATTGACGACCGCCTACCAGCCCCCGGATGATTACTGAGCGTCCGAATTCAGATAGTGGCTGGTCACCATCTACGTGTGAGATCCCGGCGTTTGTTCTTCGTACCGTTTCCGCTTCCGCCAGAGCGTCGACGACTCGATGCCAAGAATCTTTGCGGCCTCTTCCAGGGTTGGCGCTCGCGCGATGACCCGCAGGATGTGCTCGCGCTCGATGTCCTCGACGCTGTAGTCGCCCCCCAGCCGGGGTGTCGAGGTGACCTGAGCAGCAACGCGCTCAGGCAACGCCGCGGGCTCGATGACCTGAGCCGGCCAGAGAATCACCGCTCGCTCGATCGCGTTGCGCAGCTCACGCACGTTGCCGGGCCAGGGGTACGAGAGGAGCGCTTCCTCCGCAGCCGGAGATAGCTCTGGAATGGGGCGGCGTGCGAGGCGGGCGGTGAACACGACGAATCGTCGCGCCAACCGCACGATGTCCTCTGGCCGCTCGCGCAGCGGCGGCACGCACAACTCCAGCACATTCAGGCGGTACAGCAGGTCTTCACGGAAATGGCCCGCCTTGACGTCGGCCTCCAGATCGCGGTTGGTCGCCGCGACGATACGGACATCGGCGCGTCGGGTTTGGTTCTCCCCTATCCGTTCGAACTGCTTCTCTTGAAGAAATCGCAGCAGCTTGGCTTGCAGTCCGAGGGAGATTTCCCCGATTTCGTCGAGAAACAGAGTGCCCCCTTCGGCCGCTTCCACACGCCCCGGTTGATCGCGCACCGCGCCGGTGAATGCCCCCTTCGTATGGCCGAAGAGTTCGCTGGCCAGGAGCTCCTCGGACAGCGTGGGACAGTTTACCACCACAAACGACTGCGCGCGGCGAGGACTCTGCGCGTGCAAGCAGCGTGCAAGTACGCCCTTGCCCGTACCATTCTCTCCGCGCAAGAGCACGGGGGCGTCCGACGTGGCGGCGCGGGCAATGAGGTCGAGGACCGCGCCCATCTTTGGTGACTGCGTTTCCAGGTCGGCATCCGGCACCGCCTCTTTCACCTGCTGCTCCAAGTCGGCGACCCGACGAACCATCGCGCGGCGCTGCGCCACTTGCTCAACCACGTGTTGAATCTGCGCCAGGCCAAAAGGCTTGGGCAGGTAATCTGTTGCTCCCCGCCGGATCGCCTCCACCGCCGTGTCGATGGTCGCATAGGCAGTCACCATGACGACGGTAAGCTCCGGACGCTGCGCCAGCAGCTGTGGAAGGAGGTCCAGACTGTTGGTATCGCCGAGGCGGAGGTCCAAGAACGCGAGGTCAAAGGCCTGCCGGGCCACTGCGCCGAGCGCGGCCTCTGCCGAGCCGACTGCGGTGACGTGACATCCCATGCCCTCCAGGCACATGGACAATGTCACGCGAATGTTCTTCTCGTCGTCGATGACTAGGACGGTCAGGGGGTGGGTTGGTAGCTCCGACGTCATGGCTCTGCGCCTCCACGGAACAGACTCACAGTTCGCTTCAACCCGCGGGCGTGACCTTGTTCGCCGCGAGCAGTTGCGCCTCCCGGTGATGCCACCTCCACTCCAAGCCCCCCGCGGCCAGCGCGCACACACAGCACGCTCCCCAGAGCGCCAGCAGTGCTTCCCGCATCTGCTCGGACCCCGCTTGCGGGAACACCATACAGAGGGCGATCAGGCCGCCGACTGCCGCCAGCAAGTGGACCCAGAACTGCCGGGCCGCCTTCGTGCGCTCGACTGCAATGTGGGCCTCCAGAATCGCACGTACTTCTCGGCCCGTAGGGTCGTCCTGTGGCGATACTGCAAACTGGATGAGATCCGGCATCCCAGTTTCCTCCTGGCTTCCCTGGCTCAAATGCGTACTGATCCGTTCCGATATCCCCCACGTGACGATCTCGTGTGCAGCAGACGTGCCACCTTCGTCAGCCGCGAAGGTCGCCCCACACCAGCAGCGACTCAACCAAGTACCGTGCAGGATGCACTAGGAAGCCCTGCAAACTGCCCGGTTCAGCGTAAAGGTGGTCGAGCCGCTCCGAGCGCATGCCACGGCGGCGCGTAGCTACCGAGCACCCGCCTTCCGCACACGTCCGCCTTCTTGTTCAGCATCCAGTTGAGCGGGTTTTGCCCGGCGCGACCGACCCAGGCGCGGTCCGACGCCAGCTCTCCGGCAAGCCAAAATCCGTACGCCATGATCGGAGCCACGGCTAACACCAGAATGAGAGTGATTGTCATGCGTACTTCTCCCATTCTCTGTGCCAGGCACGGCGATGGCGAGAACTAGCCGATGAAAAGAGGATTGCGAGGACGATGACTGACCGTTAACCTGCAAAAGACAGGATCGCAGGAACCACCCCATGTCAAATTGCAGGACAACAACGCAGTTTCCCCGAGTTGGCATTTCGCGGACTCGCAAACACTCTACAAGTCGGCTGATGGAACGCTTCCTGCGTTCAAACTGCACTTGCCCGATAAGGCGCGAGCGAGGTGCCGGGCTAACTTCACTTGCATGACGACTGAGCGGCCGCGCCCGGAAGACTTTCTCGAACTGCTCAAGCGTGACACGCGCGGGCGTCTCAAGATCTACATCGGCTTCGCGGCCGGGGTGGGGAAAACGTACCGGATGCTCGAGGAAACCCACGCACTCAAGAAACGAGGCGTCGACGCCGTCCTGGGTCTCATCGAGACTCATGGCCGTGCGGAGACCGCTGCGCTCATGGAGGGCCTCGAATACGTCCCGCGGCGGAAGGTCGAATACCGCGGCCTCATGCTCGAAGAGACGGACGTCGAGGCCATCATCGCCCGGCGACCGCAAGTCGTCGTCGTTGATGAGGTGGCCCACACCAATGCGCCGGACTCGCGCAACCGCAAACGCTACCAGGACGTGCTCGACATCCTCGAAGCCCGCATCAACGTCATCTGCGCCTTCAACGTGCAGCATTTGGAAAGTCTGAAAGAGGTTGTGCAGCGCACCACCGGTGTCGTGATCCGAGAAACGGTCCCGGACAGTTTCCTCAAGCAAGCCGATCAGGTCGTCAACCTCGACCTGGC
>DASVHW010000180.1 GCA_036382395.1 Candidatus Binatia bacterium
CCCCGAAGGCGCAATCCCTCGGTTGGCCCGCTCGCGGTCCCGCGTCAATTGCCCCCGGTGGCGCCGGCGACCTGCATACCGCAGTGCAGGTAGTGCGACTCCCGCAGCCACTCGGTGTCCGGATAGTATGCGAAAATGGCCGCGCCACCAGCGATGGTATCGATGATCTGCGGCGCAACGTCATCGGGCAATGCTGGGCATCCCCAACTCCGGCCGATCATCCCCCATTTGGCGGCGAACGCGTGGCTGACGTCCGAAGAGCCGTGCACGACGATGGCACGCTCGTGGGCCTTGTCGTTGATGCCGGGCTCGAGCCCGGAGAGACGCAACGAGTAGCCGAAGCGACCCGTGTACACCTCGTCGGTGCGGAACAGCCCGAGGCTGGACTGATGCGAGCCCATCTCGTTGGAGAACGCCACAGCCACCGCCTCGCCGCTCCCCTCACCGTGTGCGACCAGCTCATGGTGCAGCACTTGATTCCGCTGCACATCGATGACCCACAGCCGCTGCTCGCTCGACGGTAGGCTGTAGTCGATGATGGTCAGTACCGGGCGCTTGAAGCGGCCTTCGCGTTCGCCGCACTGATAGGCTTGCATGGCAAGCTCGAGCACCTCACGCCGCGGCCAGGGGTCTGTGATCTCAGCGACGGTCGTCGGGAGCGGGCGCGGCGGGGGGGCCGTCGCGCAGGACGGCAACAGGTAGAGGATGAGAGTCAGCGCGCCGGCGCGCGCAGCACGGTGCGCCTTCATTGCGGGTTCTGCCCGGTCCGACGGCCAGGTGCGGGCTCCCCCGGCATGGAGGGGCGAAGTGCACCAACTCCCGTCTCCGGTGCCCCGTTTTCAGTGCTCACTTGCGATTGAAGTTCATTCAGCAGCTGACTCACCAATTTTCCCCCTGCCAGGGTGCTACTCGTCATGACGGCCGTCAATCGGCACGCCTGCCCGAAGAATCGCTGCAGTGTAACCGAAAAGGCCGAGAATTTCACCACAAAACTGGCTTGCCGAACCGAGCTTCCGCGCCGATGCCGCACGAGCGCGAACGGATCTTCGCACCACGCAAAGAAGCGCCGGAGAAAAGAGTCTATCCGTCGCGGGTGAGTTCGCTGCAGCCTTCGACCTCGCCGATTGACGTGACCGCGGTTGCTACATTATGTTGGAAAGGATCGTTGGCCGGCAAAGGGTGTTCTCGATGACCTTCGTTGCTGCACGGATCCGCCGTCCTTTCCTCTGTACGCTCCTCTCGGCCTGGGCGTGGGCGGCCGAGGCCCAGGTGCAGCCCTTGAACGTCTGCGCCTTTGGCTTCAACAGTCACGAAGAGCTGGCGGCGGTCAGGGCTCAACTGCCGGCGGACGCGTTCGATTTCGTTGACTTCAGCGCGGAGCTATTGGTGGCGGAGAGCGCGCCTTGGGAAGAGCGCGCCGCCTCCGCCAACTCCGGCCGCAACGCAGCCGACGCCGCTCTCTCCCAGCTCTTGGCGTTATGTGCGTCCGACCTGCGCTGTGACATCTTGGTTTATTCCGGAGAGTTTGCCGGAGAATTCTTCGGCCGCTACGGCAGTTCGTTAAGCCTGCAAACGCTGGAAGAAGCCGCGTGTCAGCAGCGGTGTCGGAGTCTCTTTCAGCGCTCCCAGGAGGTGTTCCTGCTCGCCTGCAACACCCTGGCGAGCAAGGATCCGGACAGCCGCACCCCCGACCAGTACCTCCAGGTTCTCCTGGAGCATGGCTTCGACCGCGCGGCGGCGGAGCGCGTGGTGCAGCTCCGCTACGGCCCGTGGGGACCCAGCTTCAGCCAAGCGTTCTTGCGCATCTTCGCGGGCGTGCCGCGGCTCTACGGATTTTCTTCCATCGCGCCAAACGGCGTCGAGACGGCTTCCCGCCTGCGCCGATACTTTCAGTTCATGGGCGACTACAGGCGCTACCTTGACAGGGCGTTCGGCAGCACCGATCCGAACACGCAGCTTTTGGACGCCTTTCGCGGAACCAGCCTGGTGCAGATGTCCGCAATGGCGACTTCCGATCAGCAGGCGGCCGAGCGCGATCTGATCTGCGGCATCTATGACGACACCCGGACCGTGGAAGAACGCCTGCGGATCGTTCACCGCCTGCTCGCCCGGAGCGACTTCCTGGCGTTCCTCCCGACGATCAAGCTGTTTCTGCGGCGCCATCCTCCCGAGCGCTTCGTGGGATTGGCCCGGCACCTCGTGACGGATATGCACGAAGATGCCGCGGCGCGTGACCGCGTGGTCGGTTTACTGTACGTGCTGCACGCGTCAGCGCTGCAGCTGGAGCTGGCCAACCTGGCCCGTTGCCTGGAGTGGATCAGCGGCGATGAATTCCGGCGCCTCGCCGTCGATGCGGCGCGGCAACTGGTCGTGCCGCCGGTGTCGTCCGAGGGCGTGGACGTCCTGTGTGAGACTAGCGAGCGCCAACCCATCGGTGACCAGTTCCGGTCCGAGGATCTTCCCGAGGGCTTGTTCCACGACGCCCAGGGGCTGCGGTTGGTGGCGTGCTTGTCGCCACCCGACGAGCGCGTCAGCCCGCGCCTGGCCGCCGGGCTGGAGAGCCCCGACGTGTGGACACGCGCGTGGGCCACCTTTGCCCTCTCACGACGCCTGCCGCTGGACGATGCCGTCTTGAAGCGGCTGGTGCCTCATTTGGATGACCCTTCCGCGGACGTACGGCAGCGCGTGCGCTCGATCCTCAGCGCGCAGCAAGCAGTTCGTTGAGCCTGCCTTCCTCTTGCCTGCATTATTCATGAACTCGGCTGCGCTTCGCTACGCTGACCACGTAACTATGGCTGGCAGCTACCGTGTGGGTAGCACCGCGATCAAGGCAACCCTCACCCGTGTACGCGAAAGCGTGCAGCCTACACGGGACGATATCCAAATGAGCCGCCAGGGGTAGCCCTGAACGACTCGGAGCTGCGAGTACGCTGCGGCGGTTTGCCATTTTTCTGAAGAAATTATTCAGCCCAGCCTTGAGGCTCAGCTCCGCCTGCTTGAGCCCCCGCTCAACCCGCAGCTTCTTCAGGCGCTGGGCGAACGTGCCATCCGCAAAGACGCTAAAAGGGAGCGAGATTGTAGGGTTGTCCCGATTTAGGTTCGACGATAAACGGGTGTC
>DASVHW010000181.1 GCA_036382395.1 Candidatus Binatia bacterium
AGGAACGCAGGGCCTTGTCGTATTTCCACGTCCATTTGCCGTTCGGCAGCTGCTTCAGGTTGTGGGAGAGGCGGCTGCGGATGTTGTCGAGGGAGCGGCGCGGATTGAACTGGTGGGCGCGCGCGACGAACTCCTCAAAACCGTCGAGTTCGTCCGGCGCCTGAATGAAGCTGCGGATATGCTCGACACCCCGCGCCTGCACCTCTGGGCTGACGTCGACGATGATCAGGGCCTTCACCTTTTCGGGGTGGCGGGCCGTGAAGGTGATCGAGTTGATGCCGCCCATCGACATGCCCATCAAGATGAATGTGGACAGGCCGATGGCATCGGTGAGGGCATCGACGTCGGCGGCCTGGGTCTGGCGTGTGTAGTCCCCGTCGGCTGCCCAGTCGCTGTCACCGTGGCCGCGCTGGTCCAGGCAGAGGACGCGATAAGCGTCCGCCAGCTCGGCGGCGACCTCGTCCCAGCTGTGTGCCGTCTGCGTGATGCCGTGCAGGCACAGCACCGGCGGCTGAGTGGCCGCGCCCCATTCCACGCAATGAAAACTCAGGCCGCGCGCCCTGACGTAACGGTCCTGTGCTGTCGGCATGCTCCCTCCACTAAGGCACTCGATGTTTCACACTCAACGGATTTGAGTCAAGTGTCGTCCGAAGCCGCGTGCGGCGATCCGACGGGAAGCGGTCCCGCCGTACTTTCGGGTCGAGGTCCTGCCTCGCGCGAGGTCCTTGCCTAACACGGAGGCTCGCCATGGATAAGGAGACGGCGTTCCATGCCATCATGCTTTCGGAGTTGCCCCAGGTGGGCGACAAGGCGGCGGCGCGCATCCTGGCGTTGAACCGGGAACGCCATCACAGCTTCGCCACGTTCTTCCGCCTCCCCGAAGCCGTGCTGCGTGAGGATTACCGGCTGCATCCGACCGCGATCACGCGGCTGTGCTCGCAGCGGCAGGAGCACGAGACCCGGTGCCAATGGCTTCTCGATCAGTTGGCAACGGCCGGCGGCGACGCCTACCTGCCGGACGCGGCAGCGTATCCCGGACGCGTGCGGCGGCGACTCGAGCCGCCACCCGCCGTGCTCTACAGCTTCGGGTCTCCGGCTCCGCTACGCGCGCCGACGTTGGCGGTGCTCAACTCACGCACGCTCGGCGAGCAGGCGGTTTCGGCAAGCTTGGCGGCGGTGCAAGCCGCCGCAACGCAGGGGTTCACGCTGGTCAGCGGCGGCATGAAGACGACCCATCGCATCGCCGCGGTCGCCGGCCGCGCCGCGGCAGCAGCCCGGGTCATCGTGTTGGACCGAGGCATCTTCGCCACCTTCGGCGCCCGCCTCGACCGTGATCCGTTCGGTTTCGGACCGGGCCGCATGGCATTGGACGCCGAACGGACGTTGGTGCTGTCACCCTTCCGGCTGATGGATCACGCCGTGCCGCGCAACGGCCCCCGCCGCGACGAGCTGGTCGCGGCGCTCGCGGACGTCATCATCGCCGTCCATGCCCGCCCCGGCGGCGAGATCGAGCGCGTCTGCCTCGAAGCCCTGGACCGCGGCCAATGCGTCTTGTCCTGGTACGGCGAAAATGCCGGTCTGGTAGCCGCCGGCGCAACGGCGATCGAGGAAGCGGATCTGCGCGGCTTGAGCCGCTACCTCACCCGGTAATCGCGTCACCCTGAGCGCCAGAGACTAAGAGCTTGTGAAGAATTCGATTCCCGCGCCACCACCGGGGTGGAGCAACGCTCCAGCCCGGTGGAGGTGTGCGAAAATCCGCCACACTTTCTTGAGGGCGGGAGCGCTGCTCCCGCCCGCCTGCCCTACCCCGGCTACGCCGTCTCGAAGTAGATGTTCTTCACCTCGGTGTAGTGCTCCATGGCGTGCATGCCGAGCTCGCGGCCGAGGCCGGACTGCTGGTAGCCGCCGAAAGGGGCTTGGAGGTGAACGCTCGCTGAGGAGTTCACTGAAAGGACGCCGGTGCGCACGGCGCGCGCCACGCGCAGGCCGCGCTTGAGGTCGTTGGTCCACAACGAACCGGACAATCCGTAGATCGTGTCGTTGGCGATCGCCACCGCTTCGTCTTCGGTCTCGAATGTCATGACCACGGCGACGGGGCCGAAGATCTCCTCGTCGACGATGCGCATCCGCGGCCGCGCCTCGGCGAACACTGCCGGGCGCAGGAAATACCCCGGCCCGTGCAGCCGCTCACCGCCGCAGACCAAGCGGGCGCCTTCGGTCTTGCCGATCGCAATGTACGACTCGGCACGCTCGCGTTGGCTCGCCGACACCAGCGGACCCATCTGCGTCGCCTCGGCCAGCGGATCACCAATGGCGAGCGCCTGCGTCGCAACCGTCATCGCGTCGACGAACTGCCCGGCAATGCGGCGCTCCACGATGACGCGCGAGCGCGCGCAGCAATCTTGGCCGGCGTTGGCGAACACCGACGCCACCGCCTCGCGGGCTACCTCCCCGATGTCCACGTCGGCAAAGATGATGTTCGGCGACTTACCACCGAGCTCGAGACCGATGCGCTTGATGGTACCTGCCGCCGCGGTCATGATGGCGCGGCCGGTGGCCGTCTCGCCGGTGAAACCGATCTTCGCCACATCCGGATGCGCCGCCAGCGCCGCGCCTATGGCCGCCCCCGGCCCCGGCACGACGTTGAGCACGCCCGGTGGCACACCCGCCTCGAGCCCCAACTCACCCAGGCGCAGCGCTGTCAGTGGCGTCAGGCTCGCCGGCTTGAGCACGACGGTATTGCCGCAGGCGAGCGCGGGGGCAAGCTTCCAGGTCGCGATCACCATCGGGAAGTTCCACGGCACGATGAGGCCGACGACACCGAGCGGGTCGTGCAGCGTGATGTCGAGGCCCCCCTTCTTCACCGAGATGGTCTGCCCGCAGAACTTGTCGGCGGCGCCGGCGTAGTAGCGCAAGGTGTCGGCGACGTGACCCGCTTCCCAGCGCGCGTCGCCGATCGGCTTGCCGACGTTGCGCGCTTCGAGCACCGCCAGCTCTTCGGCGTGGGCGCGGACGACATCGGCAAAGCGAAACAGGACCTCGGCGCGCGCCACCGGCGTCAACGCGGCCCACGTTGGGTACGCTGCTTTCGCCGCCGTCACAGCGGCTTCCAGATCACTCGGGCCGGCCGCAGCCACTTCGTCGAAGGGCTCGCCGAGCGCCGGCTCGATGACGCGGATCACACTCTGACCAGTGGGCCGCCGATCGCCAATCAACAACGGATGCATGGCGCTCCTCCCCTATTCCGCCGTGACGTACGCGCCCGTGGTCCCGCCGTCGACCAGGAAGGCGGTGCCGTTGACGTACGACGATTCGCCGGAGGCGAGATACAGCGCAGCGGCGGCAATCTCTTCCGGCTCCGCCAGCCGACCCATCGGCAAGTGCACAAGGCGGCGCGCACGACGCGCAGGATCGGCGAGCAGCGACTGCAACAGCGGCGTATTCACCGGCCCCGGACACAAGGCATTGGCGCGAATGCCACGGCGGGCAAACTCGATGGCGATCTCCCGCGTCAGCGCCAGCACGCCGCCCTTGGATGCCGTGTAGGCGCTCTGCGAGGTCGCTGAGCCGATCACCGCAACGAACGACGCGGTGTTGATAACCGAACCACCGCCGGCGCGCAGCAATGCGGGAATACCGTATTTGCAGCCCAGGAAGACACCCTTCAGGTTCACGGCGATGACGTGATCGAACACCGCCTCGTCGGTATCGACGACGGAGCCGTCGGCGTCGGGAAAGATTCCCGCATTATTGAACAGCACGTGCAACGCGCCGAACTGGGACTCGGCAAACGCGATCATCGCCTGCACGTCGGCGGCCTTACTCACGTCGGCGCGGATGAAGGCAGCGGTGCCACCGCGCGCGTTGACCTCATCGACGGCCGCGCGGCCGGCCCGTTCGTCGGCATCAACGGCTACGACCCGTGCCCCCTCGGCGGCGAACAGTTTGGCCGCGGCGCGGCCAATGCCGCCGCCTGCGCCAGTGATCAATGCGACCTTGTTTTCCAAACGTCTCAGCATTGTTGCGATCCTCCAATCTGGGACAAGAAGGCAAAAGGCAAGCCTTTTGCCTTCTTGCCTTGCGTCACCTCTTTCTCCCGGCCGCTGCCACCAACGCAGCAAACAGCCCTCGCTGCGGCGCTTCATCGAGCTGCATCTCCGGATGCCACTGCACTCCGATGCACCACGGATGCTCGGTGTGCTCGACGGCTTCGATCACGCCGTCTTCCGCCCAGGCCACGGGACGCAACCCGTCGCCGAGCCGATCGATCGCCTGATGATGCCACGAGCACACCTCTGTCTGCGTGGCGCCCAGCATCCGCCCCACACGGCTGCTCGGCTCGAGGCGCACGGAGTGCCGTGAGGCGAGACGCGGCGGCAGCCGGTGCGGCACGCGGTCGCCGAAACGCTTGGGGACATGCACATGCAGGGTCCCGCCGCACACGACGTTGAGCACCTGCATGCCGCGACAGATGCACAGCAACGCCAGGCAGGGCCGGGCGAGCGCCGCGCGCGCCAGGGCGAACTCAAACTGGTCGCGCTCCTCCGACACCATGTAAATCGTCTCGTGCGGCTCGCCACCGTAGGCGGCAGGTGCGATGTCGCCGCCGCCGGCGAGGATGAGTCCATCGACGAGATCGAGCAAGCGCGCCGGTTCTGGTTCACCCGGCGGCAACACCAGCGGCGTGGCGCCCGCCGCACGCACGCCGTCGACGTAGCCGCACGGCAAGCTGAAGGCCGGCGGCTGCCCGTCACGCGCGTACGATGAGATGCCGATCACGAGTGGACGCGACATGAGCGGGGGTGACAGTGACCTCAGGCGCGCTCCAGAAACCGCCGGCGCTCCCACGAGGTCACCACCTCGTCGAACTTGCGCTGCTCGGTACGCGCGAAGTGCAGCAGATGCTCCACCACCTCCGCGCCGAAGGCGCTGCGGAACAGCGCTGACGACTCGAACTCGGTGATCGCCTCGGGCAGGCTCTTCGGTATGGTGGGCAGATCGCCGGCGGCGTACACGTCGCCGCGAAACATCGGCGGCGGCTCAATGTGATTCGCCACGCCGTCCAGCCCGGCCGCCAGCGTGGCCGCGAATGCCAGGTACGGGTTGGCGTCGGCGCCGGGCATGCGGCACTCGACCCGCAACGACGGGCCGCGACCGACGATGCGGAAGCCGGCGGTGCGGTTGTCGTACGACCACGCAATCCCGGTCGGCGCGAACGAGCCGGCGCGGAAGCGCTTGTAGGAGTTGACGTACGGCGCGAACAGCAGCGTGCAGGCGCGCGCGTGGCGCATCAGGCCGCCGAGCCACCAGCGGAAGTGATCCGGCAGTTGCGCCAGGTCTCCGCTGAACGCGCCGCCGCTGCCCGCGAACAGCGATGTCTTGCCGTCCGCCGACCACAAGCTCGAGTGCAGGTGTGCCGAGCTGCCGGCGTAGCGCTCGTCGAACTTCGCCATGAAGGTGACCGCGAGCCCCTGCTGGATGGCCACTTCCTTGGCGATCTGCTTGTAGATCACGTGGCGGTCCGCCATCTCCAGGAAGTCGGTGAAGCGCACGTTGATCTCGTGCTGGCCGGGGCCCCACTCGCCCTTGGAGAACTCCACCGGCACACCCGAGCCGGCGAGATGCCGGCGGATCGCGCCGATCAGCCCCTCGACCTTCGCGCCTTGGAGGATGTGGTAGTCCTCGACGTACCAGCCGAACGGTTCGAGGTTCTCGAAACTCTTGCGTTGCGCCGACTCGTAGGTCTCGCGCAGCACGAAGAACTCCAGTTCGGAAGCACCCATGGGCAGGACACCCATCGCCGCGGCGCGTTCCAACTGGCGCTTGAGAATGGTTCGCGGCGCCACGTCGACCAGCGCGCCGGTCTCTTCGTTGTGCACGTCGCAGAGCGCGAGCACTGTACGCTCCAGCCAGGTGGCGCGGCGCAGCGTCGCCAGGTCGGGTGTACAATGCACGTCGCCGTAGCCGTCGGCCCACGACGCGAAGTGGTAGCCGGGCACCGGGTCCATCTCCATGTCGCAGGCGAGCAGGTAATCGCAGACATGCATGCCGTGCCCGAGCACCTCGTCGCAGAAAAACTGGCCGCTGATGCGCTTCCCCACCAACCGGCCGTAGAGGTCGGGGAACGCGGTAAGCACGGTATCGATCTCGCCGAGTTGGACGGACTTGCGCAGCTCCGTCTCGCTCAGCACCCCGATCGGACGCCCGTCACCCATGGCGTTTGTGTAGCACGGCCCCGGCCGGGGTGGGAACAGGGGTGGGCAGCAGCGGCGCCTCCAGGCTACCGCGGTCGCGCCACTCTGAACACTTACAGCCGTTTTGCCGCGCGCCAGGGCCTTTACGCTGAGGGCTGAATGCTGCTAGCGAGGGTAGAATGGCGATGCACGCACCACTCACCCGCGAGATCGACGACGGTCCTTCGGGTCCCCGCGTGGCGGCGTTCTTCGACGTTGACCGCACGCTGATTGCCGGCTTTTCGACCCTGCAGTTCCTGCGCGACAGCGTACGCAACGGTCTGATGAAACCGGCGGATTTTGCGGAGGCGGTGGTTGCGGCGGCGCGCTTCCAGCTCGGATACACCGGCTTCTCCGGTTTCGTCACCGGCTCGGCGGCAATGCTGCGCGGCCGTTCCGAGGCCGAGTTCGAGGAGATGAGTGAACGCATTTTCACGGAGAGACTAGCCACCCAGATCTATCCGGAGTCGCGAGCGCTGGTCCAAGCCCATCACCGCAAAGCCCACACCCTGGCGGTGGTGTCCGCGGCAACGCCCTACCAGGTCGAACCGCTGGCACTCGAGTTGGAGATTCCCCACGTGCTCTGTACCCGCCTGCAGGTGCGCCAGGGACGATTCACCGGCAAGGTTGCGCGGCCGACCTGTTATGGTGAGGGCAAGGCTCGGGCGGTACGCGGTTTTGCCGCCGCGCACGGCATCGATCTGGCGCAGAGCTACTTCTACACTGATAGTGACGAGGATCTACCGCTGCTTGAAATCGTCGGCCATCCCCGGCCGACGAACCCGAACCAAGGGTTGGCGCAGATCGCCGCCACACGCGGCTGGCCGGTTCGACGCTTTACCAGCCGGGGCACGCCCGGCATCGCCGCAGTGCTGCGAACGTCGCTTGCGGTCGGCAGCCTCGTCCCGTCGCTGCTCCTTGGTTTGCCGGCGGGCGTGCTGAACCGCAGTTGGCGGCGTGCCATCAACATCACCTTGGCGACCTGGGGTGAGCTGGGCACGGCGCTGGCGGGTGTGGAGCTACAAATCACAGGAGAAGAACACCTGTGGTCGCACCGCCCGGCGGTGTTCATCTTCAACCATCAGAGCGGGCTCGACATGCTGCTGCTCTGCAAGCTGCTGCGGCGCGACATGATCGGCATCGCCAAGCAGGAGATGCGACTGAATCCCATCTTCGGCCCCGCCTTGGCTCTGGCGGGAACCGTGTTCATCGACCGCTTCGACCGAGACAAGGCGATCGAGGCGCTGCAACCGGCGGTGGAAGCGTTGCAGCAAGGGCTGTCGATCGCGATTGCCCCTGAGGGCACGCGCAGTCCGACACCGAGTGTCGGCCGTTTCAAGAAGGGCGCCTTCCATCTTGCGATGGCGGCGAAGGTGCCGATCGTACCGATCGTCTTCCGCAACACGCTCGATGCGCTGCCCAAGCACGCCGTCGTCGTTCGGCCGGCAACCGTCGAGGTCGTCGTTCATCCACCGATACCGACCAGCGCTTGGAAACCCGAGGAGCTTGACCGGGAGATCGCGGCCATCCACCGTCTTTTTGTGGACACGCTCAATGTCTGAGCGAGTGGGTGACAAGATAGGGGACGAAACGTCCCTCTCTTCCTGTTCCAAAGGCGCCCCGTGCCAGCGCCCGCAACCCGAGCTGGGAAGGAGTAGCCTGAAGACAATGGAGGCCGAACATGCCTGAGTCGCGCGCGATCAAGAAGCTGACCAAGGAGGCGTACATCAGCCTCGCTACCTTCCGGCGCAACGGCAAGGCCGTCGAAACGCCGGTGTGGTTCGCGATCCTGGGCGGCAAGCTCTACGTCGTCACCGACGGCACCTCGGCCAAGGTCAAGCGCATCCGTGCGACCAAGCGGGTGCGCGTCGCGCCGTGCGACGTCTGGGGAGGCGTGAGCGGGGACTGGATCGACGGCAGCGGACGAATCCTCAAAGAGAAGGGGCTCATTGAGCGCGCGCATGCCGCGCTACGCGCGAAGTATGGCTGGCAGATGTGGCTGCTCGACACGACCTCGCGTGTCTTCGGGCGTATCGGCCGCCGCGCCTATCTCGAGCTGTCAGTGGGTGCTGCGGGCGTGGCTCCTGAGTAACTCGCGCGCCTTCACTCCGCGTCCGCGGCCACATCGGCAAAGGCTGCGTTGGCACGCTCAATGATCTCGTCGACGAGCGTGTGTGTCGCTGATGACCGTCGACAGCGCGATCATGCCGCACACTACGGCAAGTCCTCGCGTGTCAAATCAAGCTGCTTCAACATGGCTAGCAGGAGACCGGGAGATGGCTCTTTGCGGCGGTCCTTCAGCACCGTGAATCGATCTCGGGGGCTATGATTGAGCCTCTCGCGTCATCTCGATCATCGTGCGCCGGAAGCCGAGTTGCTCGAACAGCCGTTGCGCATCGCGATTCTTCTCCGCCGTCCACAGCATCACTCGCGGTGCGCCGCGGGTGATCAGCCACGCGGCCGCGGTCTCGATCAAACGCGTCCCGACGCCGACGCCGCGCGCGCCGGGGTCGACAACGACATCGTGGATGAAGCCGGCGACGTCACGCAGCTCCTTCCACGACCGCGGCTCGAGGCCCGCATAGACGTAGCCAACGATCGCCCCGCCACGTTCGGCGACGAAGATTGCCACGTCCTCGTCTGCGAGCTGCGTTCCGAGGAAGTGGGCGTATTCCTCTTCCACTCGCGGCCCCGGCGCGAGGAAGCGACGTGAGTCGAAGGCGTGATGAGCACGAACGAGCGCGGCACCGAAGCGTCCGACGGCGGACACATCCCGCGGTTCGGCGCGTCGAATGAGAACCGAATCATCTCTTGTCATGCTGACAGATTACTTTGACGGGTGCGCTGGCGCGAGCGAAGCTCACCGGGGTCGCCTTCGACGGCCGCCGCATCAGCAAGGACCGTCGTGAGGGTCAAGCCTGGATTCCTATCCTTTACCCAACTGCGCGCTTCTCCGGCGATGCCCGCATCGACACGAGGTGTCTCCTCAGAAAGCTCCAGCGCGTCGGTTCACGATGAAAGCACGCAGCACCCACGGCCAAACCTTGCGGCGCAGGAGATCTGCGGCCACCTGTGGATTCCGACCTCGGGACGTATCGGAACGACTCTGGGGAGTTTCGCAGCATGGAGACGGGATGCCAGCATGATGCGGCTGGATTACCTGACAACGTCTCGCGGCTCACCACTGGTAAACGCTGCCGGCGTTCGACTATACGTTATTAGGCTCGCCGATGATTCTGATCCGGGTACTGATTGGTCTGTCTGTCCTTTTCTACGGGCGCCAGCTCTTCTGGCTGTTTGTCGGTGCGGTCGGCTTCATGCTCGCGCTGACGGTGGCGCACCAGTTTCTGATCGAAAGACCGGAGTGGCAGGTGCTGATCATTGGTCTCACGGCCGGGATGCTGGGCGCGCTCTGTGCCCTCGCGCTGGAACGGGTCGCCGTCACGGTGGCCGGATGTCTCGCCGGCGGTGCCGTCACCGTACACGTCCTACACGTAACCGGCTTCGACGGCGGTCAACTCATCTGGTTGTTCATCTTGGCAGGGGGTGTGCTCGGCGCGCTGGTGGTGGCAAAGCTGTTCGACTGGGCGTTGATCGTCCTATCGTCTGGCGTCGGGGCCGCGCTCGTGGCGGATTGCGTCAGCACGCACCGGGTTGACCCCGCACTCCTGTTCATCGTGTTACTGGCCGTAGGGATCGTGACACAGGCACGACGGTTACCATTCGATCGGCACGCTGGTGCACGACGATGAGGCCGCCTGCAGAAGGTGACGATCGATCGCGTCTTGCGACTCGTCAATGCCGTCGGCTTGGACTCCAAGATCAAGGTGCGCCGCACCGCGGAGGGAACTGACGCGGGTTTATTCTCCAATCGGCAGCGGCCGAACGCGGACGCGCGCATCCTCCAAAACCACTACCGCCCCATTCTCCAACGACTCCTTCACGTTCGGCACGTTCGCCAGCAGCAGTTTCAC
This sequence comes from Candidatus Binatia bacterium, assembly GCA_036382395.1. Taxonomy (NCBI): domain Bacteria; phylum Candidatus Binatota; class Binatia (SeqCode); species Binatia bacterium. The sequence goes on from DASVHW010000181.1 coordinate 10,208, forward strand.
TTGCGCATCGGGGCGGCGTTTGCCCGGCCCGGCGGAAGAGGATGACCGATGGTTCTCCTCCTGTCGCAGCGCGAGCAGCGCGCCAAAGTTGGTGTCCGCCGATACCACGATCCGATCCTCCGCCGCGGCACGCTCGAAGATGTCGCCGTCATCCGAGCGCGCCATACCGTACTCCCCCACGTGGACGGCATCGTGCCCCGCCTGGCGTAAGCCGTTTGCAACTTCCGGCGACAACGCGTTGTCGACCAAGAATCTCAAGCGATCTTCACGAGTGGCAGCTCGTCGGGTTTGGGGACGTTTCTAAGAACCTAAGAGTTATCTTGCCGCTCGACTGCCCGCAGGCACTGGGCGACGGCGGCCGTCGAGATGCCCACATACCGGCTGAGTTCCACCGGGCGAATACCGCGGCGCCTCACCGCCTCGCCGATCAGAGCCTGGCGCGCACCGAATTGAGGTGCACGAAGCGTGGCGGGTCAACGGGGCTCGACCTCACGTGAAGAGACGTTCGATAGCTCCTCGGATACGTGGGTGACTCAGGTGTATAAGGCGCGCCTGTATCTAGATGTGTTGACCCGCCGCGGCTGGCGGGGGTTGGTGGTTTCATCGATACGCCTGATTGAGAGTTAGCCCGCACGAGACATGACCAGAAAACGTCAATGACTGCGTAGAGGATAGGTGCCTGTGTTCGACCAAGCCTTCAAGAACATCGACGACGTGCTCTGGAAAGAAGCTGGCTGTACTACCGAGCTGGACTACACGGAGCAGACCTCCTGGCTGCTGTTCCTGAAATACCTCGATGGACTCCAACAGGACCGCGCCGATGAAGCCGCGCTGGAGGGGAAGAAGTACACCTACATCCTCGACAAACCCTACCGCTGGGAAACCTGGGCCGCGCCCAAGGGCAAGGACGGGAAGCTCGACCACAACGCCGCCCTGACCGGCGACGACCTCCGCGACTTCGTCAATCAGAAGCTCTTCCCTTACCTCCACGCCTTCAAGCAGAAGGCCAGCGGGCCGAACAACATCGAATACAAGATCGGGGAGATATTCGGAGAGATCAAAAACAAGATCTCCAGCGGCTACAACCTGCGCGAGATCATTGACCACATCGACGAGCTGCGCTTCCGCTCCCAGACTGAGAAGCACGAGCTCTCGCACCTCTACGAAGCCAAGATCAAGAACATGGGTAACGCCGGGCGCAACGGCGGCGAGGAAGTCACCCACCGCACCCCGCGGGAGATCATGGACGAGATCGCGGCGCTGGACGCGGAAAGCGCGGAGGTGCTAGCGGGCATTCGAGGGCTGCTATGAGAATAGATGGGAATAATGCGAATGATGCGAGTGATGGGAAACATCCTTCCCATGACTCCCACTCCTCCCATCGACCCGACCGCCTGCTTCCACCGCGCGGCGATTACCAGACGCTCCTCTCCTTCCAAAAAGCCGAGATCGTCTATGACATCACCTTCCGATTTGCGCACAAGTTCCTCTCCAGGGGAGACCGCACCGTTGACCAGATGATCCAGTCCGCCCGCTCCGGCAAAAAGAACATCCTCGAAGGCAGCAAGGCCGCGCTCACCTCCAAGGAAACCGAGATCAAGCTCACCAACGTCGCCCGCGCCAGCCTCGAGGAATTGCTGGATGACTACAAAGACTACCTCCGCGCCCGCGACCTCAAGATTTGGGACAAGGACTCCAAGGAAGCCCAATACGTCCGCCAGCTGGGCCGCAAGACACCGCAGACCTACGAGGACTACCGCGCGTTTGTGGAGACCCGCCCGCCGGAGGTCATCGCCAACATCGCTATCTGCCTCATCCACCAGACCAATTACCTGATTGACCAGCAGCTCCGCCGTTTGGAGAAAGATTTCCTCGAGCAGGGCGGACTGCGCAAGCGCATGACCCGCGTCCGCTTGCAGTATCGGAATAGGAACACTGCGTCGCCGGAGTCCCAGGATGCCCATCGGCCGCCACCCAAGAAACCCGGAGGCCAGCCATGAGTCGCCCAAGACCGGCAACGCATGACTCCCACCCGTCGCATCATTCCCCTGCCGCTGCCCCGCGTGGAGGTGCTGGGGAACATCAGGGCGCTGCCATGAAGAGCGGGTGGCAAACAAAGAGACTTGGCGATGTGGCCACCCTCCAAAGGCCATAACTCCGCTCTAAGCCCGCCGGGTCCACGGAATCCGGTGCAATAGCAGGACGTTAGACACAGCGAGGGTTAGCCCAATGGGCGAGTTTTCGGTTGCCTTAATGTCTGGTTAGTGTAATATGATTCAGATATGGCGTCGGACCGCGAACAGACCCAACGTCGCCGTCGCGTCCTGCGCGAGCAATTGCGCGCGCTGAGCGTGGGGTCGCTGATGCGTGGCTCGCTGGTGGAGCGCGTGCGCCGCTGCGGTCGTCCGAACTGCGCCTGCGCCGACGATCCACGCAGGCAGCACGCGGGGAAGTTTCTCACGGTGCAGCTCGACGGGCGCACGCACGCCCTGCACGTGCGTCCCGAAGACGAGGCCCGGGTGCGCGCGGCCATCGGCGCGTACACCCGGCTGTGGAAGCTGATCAACGAGCTCACCGCGTGCGAGCTCTCGGATCTGAGGCGCGAGGCGCGCGAGCGCCGCCGGGCGCGGCGGCGCCGGCGGCGCTGAGATGGGCTTGGGGCTGCGCCGCACCGTTCGCCAGGGTATCCTGCCGTTCGTGTTGGAGCAGGGCGAGGGAGCCGCCGTCACCGCCCGAGCCGGGTTGCCCCTGGTCGTCGAGACGATGCGGGCGCTGGGTGTGGACGAGGTGGCCGCTTCAGAGCTGCCGCCGCAGAAGCGCCAGCGGGGCTTTGCCCCCGAGCAGAAGCTTGAGGCGATCGTGACGCTGCTCGCGGCGGGCGGGGATCGCGTGGAGGACGTGCGCGTCCTGGCCGAGGACAAGGGGCTGGAGAAGCTGCTGGGCGCGCCCTTTCCTTCACCCGACGCGCTGCTCGATTTTGTCGGACAGTTCCACGACCCGAAATGTTGGGAGACGCGGCCGCCGGAGAAAAGGGCGCGGGTGGCGCCGGAGTCGGAGGGTCTGCGGGCACTGGAGGCGGTCAATCGCGAGCTGGTGGAGCGCGGCGCCGACCG
>DASVHW010000182.1 GCA_036382395.1 Candidatus Binatia bacterium
GCCGACGCGTTCTTCGTCTGCATGGCCACTTGAAAGCTGCCCGGCGCCTTGTTCACGGTGAAGAAGCTCGCCACCGAGTACGCCAGTCCGGCCTTCGTACGGATGTTGTCGAGCAGCCGCGACGAGAACCCACCGCCGCCCAGAATGTAGTTCATCACCTGTATGGCGTAGTAGTCCGGGTTGTCGCGGGCGATGCCGAGTTGACCGAGAACGATATTGGCTTGGCTGATGGGTTTGTTGATGGTCACCGTGCCGGCATGGGCGGGACCTGCAAGCGGATAGCGGAAGGGCGTCAGCGTGCCTTTCTTCCACTCCCGCAACGCCGATTCCATGCGCTCTCGAACCTCGCCTGCTGCCACATCACCAACCACCGTGATGATGGCCCCCTCCGGCCGGTAGTGCTCGGTGTAAAACGACACGATCTCGTTTCGCGTTGCCCTGCGCGCCGCCTCGGGCGTCCCGACGACGGGGTGGCCGTAGGGTCCGTCCCCGAAAGCAGTCTTGGCGAAAGCCCGTTGCGCCACCTTGCCCGGGTCGTCTTCCTCCGCCTTCATCTGGGCCACGGCCGCTTCGCGGCGCCGGCCGACTTCGGCGTCGGGAAAATTGGGATGCAGCAATACATCCATCAGCAGGTTCAGCCCCGTATCGAGGTCTTTGCGCAGCACACGCAGGCTCAGGGTGGCGTAGTCGGTGTCGGCAGAGGTGCTATATGACGCCCCGATAAAGTCGAAGTCCTGACTGATCTGCGAGGCCGTGCGCGTCTTGGTGCCTTCCGTCAACAGGTCCGCGGTGAGGTTTGCCACGCCCTCCTGTCCCCGGGGGTCACGCCGTGATCCGGCATCGATCAGCATCTGCACGACCACCATTGGGAGCGCATGTTGTTCCGAGACGACGAGCCGCGCGCCGTTGCTCAGCGTGTAGCGCTCTGCCGGAGGCGTGGCCGCGGCGGCGAGGGTCGTCCACGCAACGATGATGCAGCCGACGATCCACAGCGTGTGGGTGCGCCGATGAGCACCCATTAGCGCACCATTCCTGACGGAGGCACTTGCATATGTGGCGCGTGGTCGGCCGAAACCGGCAACGGATCCAAGGTGCCGACGGTACGATTGCGCGGGGTGAGGTAGAATGATGCGACGCGCATGATGTCGTCCGCGGTCACCGCACGCATGCTGGGCAGGTAGTTATCGATCTGCCGCCAATCGCCGGCGGCTTCGTACTGTCCCAACAGCATGCCCTGGTAGAAGAGCGAATCCTGCCCCAGAACGAAGCTCGCTTCCAGGCCGTTTTTCGCCTTGGTGAGTTCGCGCTCGCTCGCCCGTGTCCGCTGCAACCGATCAACCTGCGCCTCGAGCTCCTGCTCTACCGCTTTGGCGGTCTTGCCGGGGAGCAGCTGGGCGTAGAGAAAGAACAGGCCTGGGTCAACCGAGGTCAGCTCGTAGCTGGAGCCGACGTCGCGCGCCAGGCGTTTTTCGTACACCAGTTGCTGGTACAGGCGGGCGCTCTTCCCGCCCGCGAGCAGTGCCGACAGCACTTCCAGCACCGGGCCATCTTTGCTGCGGAGGTTGGGAACATGGTAGGCGATGCCGACGAATGGGAGCTGGGCCTCGCGCCTGATCACGGTACGGTTCTCGCCCTGCTGCACGGGTTCGATGGCGCGCACGGGTGGTGACGCGTTTCCGGGTGCGACGGCCGCGAAGGCCGTTTGGATCTGCGCCAGCAAGGCATCGGCGGAGAAGTCGCCAACGCAGACCAGCACCGCGTTGCTGGGGGTATAGTAGGTGCGGTAGTACTCCATCGCGTCCTGGCGTGTCGCCTGCTTGAGGTCGTTCATCCAGCCGATCGTCGGCCATTGGTACGGGTGCGCCGAGTAGGCCACGGCGCTGATCTGCTCGAACAGCGCCGCCACCGGATTGTCGTCGGTACGCAGGCGGCGCTCTTCCATGACGACATGCAGCTCCGGGGTGAACTGGGCGTCGTCGAAGGTGAGATTCTGCATGCGGTCCGCCTCCAGGTCGATGACGATTGGAAGGCGATCGCTGGCGATGGTGGCGAAATACGTCGTCGAGTCATCCGACGTGAAGGCGTTGTCATTGCCGCCGTTGTGCTGAATGATCTTCGAGTGTTCCTCCGGCCCCACCTTCTTCGTGCCTTTGAACATCAGATGCTCGAGGAGATGGGACAGGCCGGTGCGCCCAAGTTGCTCGTTCCGTGAACCGACGCGATACCACACCTGCAGAACGGCAACCGGGGCCTTGTGGTCCTCCAGCAACAGGATTTTCAAGCCGTTGGGAAGGACCGTTTCACGCACGCGCTCGGCGTAGGATTGTGCCGCTCGTGCCGGCGCCAGCGGCAGGCACACCAGGGCCACGGCGCAGACTGCGGCTCTCAGCAAGATACACATAGATGGCCGTGAGTAGCAGCGGGGTCCCAGCCGGTCAAGGTAACTGCGCGGCCGCCGCATCCGCCGCAATGGCGTCGTGAACATCGCGCTGCAGCCGCGCCGAGATGCCCGCCAGCACCTGACTCATGGCGGCGGCAAGCGCATGGGGCGTCTTGCACGCCGAAGGCTCATCGCCTGCGTACGTGCGCTGCAACAGCACGGAATCACCCTTGCCGCGACGAATACGCACGACCAAGACATCCAGCCGCAGGTGCGCGGTGCAGCTGCTATCCGTCAAGCTTTCTTCGATCTCTTCAATCTGGCCGCTGATGCGGTAATCATTCGGCAGCAACGATGGGCCGCGCTGCACCGCTCGGTACAGATGGCTGTCGACAAAGTCACGCGCCAGCAGATCCGCCACCATGCTCCCGGGATTGGCGCTCCAGCGGCTGTCGAAGTAAGCGGCTGTCGAATATGGGTTCTCTCGGTAAATGATCGGCTCGCGATCGTACACCGCCGCAACGGCCAGCGGCGGGATTGCCAGGATCGCCGCCAAGGGAGCACCGGTAACAACCGGCGGCGTGTAATCGAGCCGATAGTCACGGATCTGGGGCGCCCGCACCCCAAGGCGCACGCAACCGACCAACAGCCCGACCAACGGCAGCAGCCAGCGGGACCATCTCATTGGCCACTCCCGTCGCCAGAGCGGCGCGCCGCCGGGGCCTCTCCGAAAAACAGCAGCGACGGCTGATGGCGGATCTCTTCCGTCAGCCCCTGCAAGTTTCCCACGGTGCGGTCGAAACGCGCCATCGTGGATTGCAGCGCCACCATGAACTGCTGGGCGCTCACCGTCACCTGGTTGAGTTGATCGAGCGTCCGGCCCAGCTCCTCGCCCTTCACCCCCTGGTTGAGACTGGCAAAGAGGCGCTGCGCCTCCTGGGTGGCGCGGGTGGCGTTTTCTACCGCCGGCTTGATCTTCACCCCCGTGGTCATGGTCTCGACATTCTTCGCCGCCTTCTGCGTCGCCTGCGATGCGGCGGCGAAATTGTTCAGTAAGGTGTTGATGCGTTCATCCTGCAAGAGTTTGGAGACCGACTGCAGCGTAGCGCGCGCATCGGCCGAGATGCCGCCAAGGTCCAGTTGCATGATCTTGTCGTACACATCGGCCAGAGCGCTTTGCACGGCCTTGAAGCTAGAGCGCGCCGACGGGATCACGTCATAATGAGGCTTGAAGCTCATCTGCGGGGCCTGATGGAGCGCATCGCCAGAGCGTCGCTCGATTTCAACGTAGCGCAGACCGGTGATGCCGCTGAGCTCGAGCTGGGCCCGCAACGTCTCATCGCCCTGCAACGCGGCCACGTACTTGGTGTCGATATCCATGACGACTTCGATCAACTGGCGATCCGGAGCGACATCGATGCGCTCCACCCGTCCCGCCGGCACACCGCGGTACTTGACGGCCGCACCCGGATCAAGTCCCTGCACCGATTCCGAAAAATATGTCACAAATCGTTTGGTTGATTCCAAGAAGCGGCTGGCGCCCAGCCAGATCACCGCTCCCACCGCGATCACGGTTGCCGCGATGACGAATACGCCCACCTGGAACTTATGCGCTTCGGTGGTCACTGTCGCTCCTCCTGCGGAATGTCGCTGACGGTTCCCGGTTGAAGAAGGCATGCACGCGGGGGTCGGCGCTGTGGTCGCGCAACTCCTGCGGCTTGCCTTCCGCAATGATCTTCTTGGTTTCCCCGTCCAGCATAATGACGCGCTCCGCGATCGTGAAAATGCTGGACAGATCGTGCGTCACCACCACCATGGTGGTGCCCAGACTGCGGTTGATCTGGATAATCAGCTCATCCAATTCGGCCGCGGTCACCGGATCAAGCCCGGCCGACGGCTCGTCGAAGAACAAGATACTCGGATCGAGAACCATGGCCCGCGCCAGCGCTGCCCGCTTTCTCATCCCTCCGGACAGCTCGGAGATCCTGAACGCCTCGAAGCCCGCGAGCTTCACCATGCTCAGTTTGATGCGCACCAGCAGTTCCGCGGTCGCCGCCGGCAAGGTCGTGTATTCCTCCAGCAGCAGCGCGATATTCTCACCCAACGTGAGCGAGGTAAACAGCGCCCCTGATTGGAAGAGCACCCCGATCCGGCGCTGCACGCGCCGGAGCTGATCCTCGTCGGCATGCGTGATGTCCTCTGCATCAACGACCACCCGGCCGCTCGCCGGCTGTTGGAGGCCGATCATGTGCCGCAACAGTGTGGTCTTGCCACATCCCGACCCGCCGACAATGACAAATCGCTCTCCACGCTGCACCTGGAGGCTGACGTCGTCGAGGATGGTGTTCTCCCCATACCGCGCCACCAGGTGTTCCACTTCGATGACCGGCAGGGCTGGAGCAGCATGGATACCCGTCAAGGTCCCTTCCTTTTGCATCTTACCAGTAATGAAACACGACGGTGAAAATAGCATCGGCGACGATGATGAGGAAAATGCTCGCCACGATGGCCGAAGTGGTGATCCGGCCGACGCTCTCGGCACCACCCCGGGCCTCAAAGCCGCGCAGACAGCCCACGCCGGCAATCAGCATCGCGAAGGCAACGCTCTTGATCAGGCCGGAGCTGATGTCCCAAACGCTGAGCGCTAAACGCGTCTGCCGCAGGTACACCTGCGCCGGCAGACCCAAACCCACGGTCGCCACCGTCAACCCGCCCAGAATGCCGACCAGATCGGCACACACCGTGAGGCACGGCAGCATCACCAGCAGCGCCACGACCTTGGGGGTCACCAGAAACCGCGTGCGGTCGAGGCCCATGGTGGTGAGCGCATCGACCTCCTCGGAAACTTTCATGGTTCCGATCTCGGCGGCGAAGGCGGCACCCGAACGCCCGGCGGCGATAATGGCCGTCATCAACGGGCCGAGCTCACGCACGATCGACAATCCGACCAGGTTGGCGACGTAGATGTCGGCGCCGAACTGCGTCAGCTGCACGGCCGCTTGAAACGCCGTGATCAAGCCCATGAGGAAACTGATCAGGGACACGATCGGCACGCCATCGAGACCCGTCCGCTCCATATAGAGCCACGTCTCCCGCCAGCGCATGCGCCACGGATTCCGTACGGCTTCCCCTAATCCCAGTACGAGCTCGCCGGTAAACACGACGAGGGAGCGGAAGTCCGACAGCACCTCGAGCGTTTCCGCCCCGATCCGGTGCGTGAGACCCGCCGGAGGCGCCGGCGGCGGTGGCGGCGCGAGCAGCGCTTGCTCGTCAACCAGGCTCAGAAAGCCGTCGATCGCCGCTGTCGATCGCGCGATACGCAGCTCCGCACCGGTCTGTACCAGACGTTGCCGCAGGCCGATCAACACGGCTCCCCCGCCGCTGTCAAAATACTCGACGCCGGACAGGTCCAGCACCACCTGGCGGGCTTGGCTGGGCACCCGCTTGACGATGTCACTCAGCAGCGTTTGCGCGTTCCCGATTTCGATCCGCCCACGGATCGCCAGCGTGACGGTTCGATCGTCGCCCTGCTGCGTCGACAACTCGTACGAACCATCGGTCGCCACGTTTTCCTCTTACCATCCCAGAGGTGGGAGAGCGAACGCGCCATGCCAGGGCGCCGGGGAGTTGCGACCCGGGCCAATTTGGCCGATAAGCTGATCGATCCTAGGCACACCCTATGCCGCCGACGCCAAAGCCGACCGCCCTCCTCGAACTCCTCAAGCAGCGCGCGCCGCGCCCGCTCTCCATTGTGGAGATAGCGCGCCTGCTCGAGATGGACCGCTACGATCCTAAACACATCAAGGCGGCGCTCGAGATGGAGGTTGCCAATCACCGATTGCGCCGCATTGGGAAGACCCGCTACCAGTGGGTCCGGGAAGCCGAAGGCGCCAGCGCCCCCGTCCGGGGCGTGCGGACCCCGCGAATTCCCGGCGAGCGCGGCAAGCCGCAGAAGCGGCCGGGGCCACGGATTGAAGGACATTACTCCCGCGTCCGTGCCGGTTACGGCTTTGTCGAAGTGCTGGGCGAGGCCGCCGGCCGCTTCCCGCGCGACATCCTCATCCCGGCGGAGATGGCGGGCGCGGCGCTGCACGGCGACCGCGTGGCGGTGGAGATCATCCGGCGTGATCTGCGGGCGCGGCGTTTCGTCGGGCGCATCACGGCGGTCACGGGCCCCGTGCATGAGAAGATCATCGGGACGCTGCGCTACGGCCGCGATGGCTGGCAGCTGCTCCCGGAAAATGAACTGCTTCCGGTTGTGGCGATTATCGGGGGCGATCTGCCCGAGCGGCAGGCCGCCGGCCAGGTCGCGTTGGTTCGCCTGACGCGACCGCCCACGCCCACTCGCGGCCCTGGCGGCGAGGTCGAGAAAGTGCTCGGCGCCGCCGACAACCCCGAGGTCCAATTTCTCACCATCGCTTTCGAGCACGGCTTGCGGATCGAGTTTCCACCCGAGGTGCTCGCCGAGGCCGAGCGCTTGCCTCCCGACCCATGCGAACACGACTTCGCCGCAAGGGAGGATTTGCGCCACCGTCTTTTCGTGACCATCGACGGCGAGAGCGCGCGCGATTTCGACGACGCGGTGTGCTTGGAGGCGCTACCGCATGGCGGCTACCGGCTGTGGGTCGCCATCGCCGATGTCTCGCATTACGTGCGGCCGGGCTCCGCACTCGACACCGAAGCCGCGCGCCGGTGCACCAGCGTCTACTTTCCGGACCGTGCCATCCCCATGCTGCCACCGCAGCTCTCGAATCAGCTGGGCTCGTTGAATCCAGAGCGCGACCGCCTGGTGATGGTGGCGGAGCTGACCTACGATCGCCACGGCCACCGCCACGACGCGCGCTTCTATCGGGCCGTGATCACCAGCCGGGCCCGCCTCACCTACACCAGAGTCGCCGCCGTGCTGTCGGCAGCCGACACACTCGACATCCGGCAATGGCGTGACGAGCTGAGTCCACTTCTGCCGCAACTGCGTCTCATGCTTGAACTCACGCGCAAGCTTCTCCACAAGCGCCTGGCCGCGGGCTCCCTCGATCTCGATCTCCCTGAGGCGTTCGTCGACCTCTCCGAAGAGGGGCGCAGCGTTGGCGTACGGCTGTTCCAACGCAACGATGCCCACCGGCTCATCGAGGAGTTCATGCTCGAGGCCAACTGTGCCGTCGCCGCCTTCCTCACCGATCGACACGTGCCCTTGCCCTACCGCATCCACGAGCCGCCCGACACGGACGACATCGATGATCTCAACGAGTTCCTCCAGGTCTTCGGCCTCACCGTGCACTACGATGGCGAGGTCCGGCCACAAGACGTGCAACATCTGCTCGAGCAGCTCGATGGCCACCCACTCTCCCGTGTGCTCTCGCGCCTGGTGCTGCGCTCATTGAAGCAGGCACAGTACCGCACCGCGAACGCGGGCCACTTCGGCCTGGCCTTCCCGACCTACTGCCACTTCACCTCACCGATTCGGCGCTACCCGGACTTGATCGTGCATCGCCAGCTCGGCCGTGTCTTCGATGGCGAAGTCGAAGCCGCGCGCAGCCAGGCCGAAGCCATCGAGGCCGCGAGCGTGCAGAGCTCGCAGTGCGAGCGCGAAGCCATGGGGGCGGAGCGCGCCATGCTCGATCTGAAGAAGGCCGAGTTCATGCTCGACCATCTGCTCGAGCCGCAACCGGGGACCATTGTCTCGGTGTTGTCCTTCGGCTTCTTCGTGGAGTTGGACGCCTATCCCATCGAGGGTCTGGTTCGGGCCGATGCGCTGACTGATGAGCGCTACTCTTTCATTGAAGAGGAACACGCGCTCAAGGGTCTGCGGACCGGCAAGCGCTTTCGCCTCGGCGACCGTGTTCTGGTCGAGGCGACGGACGTTTCCTTGCGCCGGCGTGAGATCGACTTCGCCGTGCTGGAGCGGCTCCGCTCTCCCGGCGCCGAGCTTGGTCCGCAATCCCCACGCCGAGGAAAGGGGAAGCGAGCAACACGCAGGGAGCAGACGGCGGGCAAGACAGGGCGAGGCGCTCTCAAAAGGCGATAGCACGCCGAAGCTTCTCAATCCGACGCCACAGGCGCCGATCCCAGCGGCCACTTCGCGCTCCGGAGTCACGCTTGACCTAGGCGCTGGCGCCCGCCACACTGCAAACAATGCTGAAAACACAAAATCTTCACGTGGTTAAGACCGAACCGCTGGTGCCTCCGAGCACCCTTAAGCGGGAGTTGCCGGCGTCGGACGCCATCTATGAGGTGGTCGTCCGTACCCGCACCGCCGTGCGCGACATCATCAACGGGAAGGACCGGCGGCTCCTTGCCGTCGTCGGACCCTGCTCCATCCACGATCCAGAAGCCGCACTCGACTACGCCCATCGTTTACGCCAGTTGAGCGACCGTCTCGCCGATGAGCTCTTCGTCGTCATGCGCGTCTACTTCGAGAAGCCGCGCACCACCTTGGGCTGGAAGGGTCTGATCAACGACCCCCATCTCGATGGCACCTACGATATGGAAGCGGGGCTGCGTCTGGCCCGCCAACTGCTGCTTGATGTCAATCAGATCAGTTTGCCGGCCGCGACTGAGCTGCTCGATCCCATCACCCCGCAGTATCTCGCCGACCTCATCTCCTGGACCGCGATCGGGGCCCGGACCACGGAAAGTCAGACCCATCGCGAGATGGCCAGTGGACTTTCCATGCCCGTTGGATTCAAGAACACCACCGACGGAAACCTGCTGACCGCCATCAACGCCCTGGAATCGGCGGGCCGGCCGCACACGTTCCTGGGCATTGACCAGGACGGCCACACGTCGATCATCCACACCGAAGGCAACCCCGATCGCCACATCGTACTGCGCGGCGGCCGCACACCGAACTACGATGCCGGAAGCATCCGCAAGTGCGAGGACATGCTGACCAAGGCTGGTCTCCCGGCGCGCATCGTGGTGGACTGCAGTCACGCCCAGACGGGCAAGGATTACGCGCGCCAGCCGGAGGTGCTCGCCGACCTCATTGACCAGATCCGTGCCGGCAACCGCTCCATCATCGGCTTCATGCTGGAGAGCAATCTCAAAGCCGGCAGCCAGAAGGTGGTGAAGGGGCGCGCCGGGCTCAAGTACGGGGTCTCCATCACTGACGGCTGCATCGATTGGGAGACGACCGAACGTTGCCTCACCGAAGCCGCGGCAAGCTGGCGCGAAGTGTCCGCCCCGGTCGAAGCCAGTGCCGGGCTCCCGGCCTAGGAAGGTGAGCCCGTGTGCGCGTGAAGAATGCTTGCAAGCAGGCTGATTCATCGGCATACCGACACAGGGCAAGTAAGCCGGCCAGCCAGTTCGCCAGTTGTCGGTAAGGGCTTTGCGTAAACTGGCGCACCCGCTAACTCGCGAACCTCGCACCAGGAGGAACCATGGATTTCGGATTCACCGAAGAACAAGAAATGCTACGGCAAAGCGCCCGGCAGTTCCTCGAGACCGAGTGCGCCATGACCTACGTCCGTAAAATGATGGACGATGACGCCGGTTACTCCGAAGAGCAGTGGAAGAAGATGGCCGACCTTGGCTGGACGGGCCTCATCTTCCCGGAGCAGTTCGGGGGATCGGGATTGAGCATGGTCGACCTCGTCGTCGTACTCGAAGAGATGGGACGCGTGGTCATGCCCGGCCCGTTCTTCGCCAACATTTTCGGTGGGCTCGCGATTGACCTGGGCGGCTCGAAGGCCCAGAAAAAGCGCTACCTGCCCGAGATCTGTGCCGGCAAGCTCAAGGCAACCTTGGCGCAGGTCGAGGCAAGCGGCCGTTGGGACGCCACAGGCATCCAGCTCTCCGCCGCCAAGGACGGAAAAACATACCAACTCTCCGGCACGAAACTTTTTGTGCCTGACGCCCACAACGCCGACGTGCTGGTGGTTCCGGCACGCACCGGCGGCAAAGGGGCGAAAGGCATCACCCTGTTCCTCGTCGATGCCAAGCAGCAGGGTGTCAAGACGACCTTGCTGAAGACCATGGATCAGACGCGGAAGCTGTGCGAAGTGGCGTTCGATAACGTCACGGTGGGCACCGACGCCGTCCTCGGCAAGGCAAACAAGGGCTGGGCTCTGCTTGACCGGATCATCGATCGGGCCAAGGTCGGGGTGTGCGCCGAGATGTGCGGCGGCGCGCAGAGAGTGCTTGAGATGAGCGTCGACTACGCCAAGGTGCGCGAGCAGTTCGGGCGCCCGATCGGCAGCTTCCAGGCCATCCAGCACAAGTGCGCCAACATGCTGGTGCAGACGGAGAGCGCCAAATCCGCCACCTACTACGCCGCCTGGGCGGTGGCCAACGACGTACCGGAAACCCACCTCGCGGCGTGTATGGCCAAAGCGTACTGCTCCGACGCCTATCAGCATGTCAGCGCCGAGGGCATCCAGATCCACGGCGGCATCGGCTTCACCTGGGAGCACGACATGCACCTCTACTTCAAGCGCGCCAAGGCTTCGGAAGTCACCTTCGGCGACGCCACCTGGAACCGGGAATTGGTGGCGCAGGAGGTGCTAGACAAACCGGATCTCGAAACCTCCGCGACAGCCTGAGCGGTTTCGGGACCCCTGACCCACAACCCGCATTCCGCCGTGAGTTGTTGACACTGCGGAACGCCAACCTTAGAAGTGCGCGCTGTGGACGACGCCCCGTCGATTGTCCGCGAGACTCGAACCGTCCGTCACGCGCTCTTCGCTTTCGCCGGCGCCGCCTACCCGCGCCAAGAAGGCGATGAGTTCCTGTCCTTTCTTAAGAACAAGAGCTGGCGCGTAAATGATCGCTCCCAACAGGAAAGTTCGCACTTGGATTGTTCGCCGCCGGTGATCAAGAAACTGCGGCTAAGTATCTGAAAAGACGGCTTCTCGGCGTGATTCGAACGCCAGGCAACATCCTGCAGGACAAGTGCCTGCGTCACATATTCGGCGTGACGCAGCAATCTCTTCATGGGTGCTGACCAGGAAAAGATGGGCATACGCTTTGCTGAATGCCGGAGCTGCAGGATCAGGCTAGGTACGGATGTAGGCTATGCCAACGGAAAAGCACCACGCAAGTGACCCCACCGACCGTGACGAACGAACCGTGCCGCTTCAAGTAATCGAGCAGCGCATTCTGGCGTTTGCGGCCCACCAGGAGTCCCAGCTTGATGAACTCCGGCAGCTTATCGAACAAGTTCAAATTGAGCAGCGGCAAGCCGAGGCCGAGCTCCGCGCCCGGGGTGAGCAGGCGACGACTCGCGCCAACGAGGCTGTGGCGCGCGCCGACGAAACCGTGCGGCGTCTCGAAGCGGTAGCCGCCGCCTCGCAGGTACGTGAGGCGAGCACCGCGGATCTGCTGGAACGCCTCTCCGGCGGTGCGGATGCGCTCGCCAGCTCCGTGCGAGATGTCGAGCAACGCCTTGCCGCCGTTGTGGCGCAACAGCAAGCGGCAACAGCGTCGTCACAGAACGGCACTGAAGCCGGGCGCAGCGTGGCACTACAAGAGGGCAGCAGACCAGAGGCTCCGGGCAACTTTGCCCCAGGTGTCGGCATAGCGAGCGAACCGATTCAGGCGGTGGCGTCTTGGCTCGTGCTTACGGCACCCGGAATTCTGCTGGCGTTGCTGTTGTTGGCACTCGCCGTGGTCGCTACCCCGTGGATCACCAGCTTCGTCCTCGTCGCGCCGGGGGTGCGTGCGGCTGCTGCCGCACTGCTGCTCGCACACGGGGGCGCGATCATCCTGGTGCTCCGGCGTGGCAGACTGTGGCCTGCAGCAGCAGCGTTCTTAACGGTGCTCGCACTTGATGGCTTTTGCGCAGGAATGCTCCTTGGTGCGGATCTGCAATTGGGGTCACCAGCCGTATCAATATGCCTCGCGCTGCTCGCGATGAGCCTGATGGCCGGCGGCTGGCGGGTGGGGCTGGGGAGCGGGCTCGCAGTTTGCGCCGGTATTGAGACAGCAATGTATCGCGGTCTCGGACCCTTGGTGCTGTCACCAGTGATGTCGGTGCCCACAACATTGAGCGTCGAAACTTCGTTCGCGAATGCGCCGGCGGTGATGCCACCGTCCTTCTTGACTACCCTCAGTGTCGAAACGCTCTACGGAGGCAGCCCGGTCGCCGCCTTCAGTTCCTCGGTACCGTTGTTCATGCCGGTACTCGCCATCATGTTATTGGCCATCTGTCTCGGTGCAGGCCTGAATCTCTTGCGGGCCCGGAAGGCACGGGCGGCTGTCGCAGCGACAATTGTGGCGGCGCACCGTTGCGTGGTGCGCGGATGACGCGCATCTGACAGCTCGCTCCGCCATTGTGATCGTGATCGCATAAGCCCGAACACCTCGGTTGCCCCGCCATGGCGCGCTGGAAACCGCGCGCTACGATCAGTCTTCAGTGATCCGCCATTGCCATCGCGGGGCATGAGCACGGCATAGTCCGGCGTCGCCACCACGGCCAGCAACCCGGTAACCGGGAACTGCTCCACCAGCTGTTGCACGGTCGTGTGCCAGTCAGAAGCGCGACGGTAGGAAACCTCTTCGGCGATCAGGACCGGTGTGACCCCAGGCGTGATGATCTGCGCCAGTTGGCTCAAGTCCTCGTTGCGCATGAGGATGCAGCCGCGCGTGTCGCGTTGGTGCCCCTCGTTGCCGCGAATTTATTCGCCGAGGGCTCTGCTCCGTCGCGCCAAACTCAGACACTGCAGGCGAAAGTCAGACAGTACCCGATATCCGGCCGCCGGCGCCGGTGGCTCACTGCAGTTTCTTCAGCGCCCGGTCCATCCCGGCGACGATCGACGCGGGATTACTCTCGCTGTAAAAGTACTTGAACTGCTCGCGTTGCTCCGCCAGGGACTCGTCCAGCGCCCCGTCAGACGACAGGAAGTACGTGCGCGGAATATATTCTCCGTCCGGCTTGTACTTCTTGCTCAGCTCCTGGTTCTTGTCCTTGTCGAGCCGGATCATGACGAAGGATTTTGATTTCTTCACGACCTCCGGGTCGCTGAACAGCTTCGAATAATTCCCACAGTGCGGGCACCATGTCGTGTAGAAGATCAGGCAAATCGGCTGGTGGCTCTTCTTCGCGGCCGCCAGGCCCTCGTCGTACGCCATCCAGTGGATGTTGGCGTCGTTCCAGTTTTCCGCCCCGGCAAAGGCCGCCGCGGCGGCCAGAAGAAGGCCGATGACCGCCACCCCGAACGCTAGTTCTTTTCGCATGCGCCACTGCTAGCCGAAAATTCGCCACGGTTCAAATTCGATCTTGCTCAACCGTCACTCCGCCCCCAGCACTTCGACCTGCACCGTCTTCGCCTCTTCCGGATCCGGGGCCACATCACTGTGACAGGCGTGTTTCCCTTCGACCACCGGCAACGCCCGCGCCCGCTGCCGCAGCAATTCCACCCCTTCCTGGCTCACGCCGGGGCTGCGCAGCACCTTGCGTTCAGGCTGGAAGTTCGGGTCCTTGCCGCTGGCGAAGGCTTGGATCTCTTTGGAGATCCGCATGCTGCACCAGTCGTGCCCGCACATGGCGCAGAAATCGGTGTCGACTTCGAGGTCCTCGTCATGCAGCGCACGTGCCGTCTCGCCGTCGAAGGCCAGCTCGAACTGCCGCGGCCAATTCAACGCCGCGCGGGCGCGCGACAAATCGTCGTCCCACTGCCGCACGCCCGGAATACCGCGGGCAATGTCACCGGCATGGGCAGCGATCTTGTACGCGATGCACCCCGCTTGGACGTCCTGCGCCTTCGGCAAGCCGACGTGCTCCTTCGGCGTGACGTAGCACAGCATCGCCGCACCGGCGCGGGCCGCCTCGGTGGCACCGATGGCGCTGGTGATGTGGTCGTACCCGGGGAAGACATCGGTGACCAGGGGGCCGAGCACATAGAACGGGGCGTCGTCGCACACCCGCTGCTGCAACTGCATGTTGAACGAGATCTGATCCAGCGGCACATGGCCGGGACCTTCCACCATCGCCTGCACGCCGGCGGCGCGCGCACGGTGCACCAAGTCGCCCAGCGTATACAGCTCCGCCAGCTGCGCCGGGTCCGAGGCGTCGGCCGTACAGCCGGGGCGCAGCCCGTCCCCGAGCGAATAGGTCACGTCGTACTGGCGCATGATGGCGCTGATCTCGTCGAACATCTCGTACATCGGGTTTTGCTTGTTGTGGGTGATCATCCACTTGGCCAGCAAGGACCCGCCACGGGAGACGATGCCGGTGAGACGATTCCGAATCAGCGGCAGATGCTCCTTCAGCACGCCGGCGTGGATGGTGAAATAGTCGACCCCTTGTTTGGCCTGGCGCTCGATCTCCTCGAGGATGACGTCGTAGGTCAGATCCTCGATGCGCCGGCCGAGAATCATGCCGTAAATCGGCACGGTGCCGATAGGAATGGTGCTGTGGTCGATGATGGCCTGCCGGCACTCGTGCAGGTTGCCGCCGGTGGACAGATCCATCAGCGTGTCGGCGCCGTACTTCTGCGCCCACTGCAGCTTCTCGACCTCGGCATGTGTTCCACTGCTTACCGGCGAGGCGCCGATGTTGGCGTTGATCTTGGTGGTGATCATGCGGCCGATGCCCGTGGGATCGAGGCGTTTGGCTGCAGGCTCCCCGCGCATGAAGGCCGGGTCGTTGATCTCCTGCCAGCGTTGCGACACGGTTTGGTTGACCCAGTGGCGTGCCGTGGCCCGGGCGCCGGGATGCCCAACCGGTGCGTCGGGATAGCTGAGTGACGGCCGGTTGCCGTTTGCGCCCGCACTGGGCGCTTCGCCCGCGCTACCCGCCAGATGGCGTATGTTCGCAGGGATCACAAGCCGCCCGCGAGCCACCTCGTCGCGAATGAACTCGGGGGTCGCATTCTCTCGTTGCGCCACACGACGCATCTCCGCCGTGATGATACCGGCCCGCGCGGCTTCTAGCTGTGTCATGTGTTTCTCACTCCTCCACGATTGACGCGGCCTTGGCTACACCAGCGCCAAAACGCTCTCTTTTCATTTGCACCGAATGTACGCTGAGGCCGCAACGGGTTCAAGCGGCTCCGCAAAGCGCCGCACCATGCCGCACTACCGCAACAGCCGTCACCTGGCACGGCCCTACCGTAAGGCGCTGCTTTCTGGCAGGCTCGGATCTTTCGGCAACTTGTCGAATGGAGGGTATGCGGTGGATGTCAGATCCGGCTTCGTAGGCGCCGGCGGTCCTCGTGGCTCGTGAGTTGGGGCCGGGCCATACGATCGTCACCGTCCTCTGTGACAGCGGCGATCGCTACCGCTCCCGACTGTACAATCCCGAGTGGCTGCGACAGAAAGGCCTTCCGGTACCGCCGTGGCTGAACGAATGATTCAGACAACGCAAAACAGAGCATGAAAACCGTCCCAGGCACATGGACCAGAATGCCGTACCGTACTATGTAATGCACCAGAAGCAGACGGGGAGGAATCGATGGAAGCCATCCGTTTCGACGATGTTGAGAAGTTGAAATCCAAGATCGGCGACACCTTCGGCCCATTCGGGCCGGAGATTGAGGTCACGCAGGAGATGATCAACAAGTTCGCCGACCTCACCGGGGACCGACAGTGGATTCACATCGACGTCGAGCGGGCCAAGAAGGAGAGCCCGTTCCGTCAGACGATTGCCCACGGCTTTCTCACACTCAGTCTGCTCCCGGTCCTTCGCGCCGGCTCTGACTTTGAAATCGTCGGTTTCGGCAACGCCACCAACTACGGTGCCGACAAGCTCCGTTTCGTGCGCCCGGTCCCCGCCGGCGCCAAGGTGCATGCCCGCTCTCGGCTGGTCGCTGTGGACGCCAAACCGAAAGGCACCCAGGTGACGCAGGAGATCAATGTGCACGTCGTCGGCACCGACAAACCGGCACTGATTTACGTCATGCTGTTGCTGTACCACCCGCCGATGAAATGAAGTCTTGTGAAATCTTATGAGTGACGACCCAATCCGTATTGGCATTCTTGGGGCCGCGCGTATTGCACCGATGGCACTGGTGCGTCCCGCCCGAGAGGTCCGCGGTGTCGCCGTAACCACCGTCGCCGCTCGCGATCCGCAGCGCGCCCAGGCCTTCGCCACCAAGCACGGTATCCCGCGAGTGCTGCCGAGCTACGAAGCCCTGGTCAACGACCCGGAGATCGATGCGGTGTACAATCCGCTTCCGAACAGCCTGCACTGCGAGTGGACGATCCGCGCCCTCGAAGCCGGCAAGCACGTGTTGTGCGAAAAGCCGATCGCTTCGAACGCCGCCGAAGCCGAGCGCATGGCAACCGCGGCGCGGCAGGCCGCCCGCGTGCTGGTCGAAGCCTTCCACTGGCGCTATCACCCACTGGCCGCGCGCATGAAGGCGATCATCGACGCCGGTGAGGTGGGCACCGTGCGCCACATCGAAGCCCACTTCTGCATCCCGCTGCTGCTGCCGGGTGACATCCGGTACCGGCTCGACCTCGCCGGCGGCGCCACCATGGACACCGGCTGTTACGCCATCAGCATCCTGCGGTTTCTCGCCGGAGCCGAACCGCAAGTGATCCACGCCGAGGCGCGCTTGTCTTCACCGGGCGTCGACCGTTCCATGGTCGCCGACTTCGCCTTCGCCGACGGCCGTACCGGCCGGATCACCTGCGCGCTGCTGTCCCCCGTCCTGATCCGTGCCAGCGCCCGTGTGCACGGCGATCGCGGCGAACTGTTCGTGATCAACCCGGTGGTTCCGCATTTCTACCATCGACTGACGTTGCGCAATGATGTGGGCAGGCGCACCGAACGCCTGCGTGGTGATGCGACGTATACGCACCAGCTTCGCGCCTTCGCCGACGCCGTTCGCTCCGGCACATGGGTCCCGACCAATCCCGACGACGCCATCGCCAACATGCGCGTGATCGATGCCGTGTATACGAAAGCCGGCCTACCCCTGCGCGGCCTCATCAAGACCTGAGTCCTGAGTATGCGACGCCGCCAGCCACAGCAGCGAAGGCGCCTCAAGATGAGCCGGCGGCTCGGGCAGAACGGGTTCGGTCTCGTCGCCGTGCTCTTGGCGCTCTTGATCGCCGCGGCGCTGTACTTCGGGTATTTCCAGCTACAGAGCTCCCCGGGCGAGCGCTCCAAGGGCATTTACGCGATCAATGCAGCCCGGGCGGTCGCCTGTCGCAGCAACCGACAGATCATCGAACGCGACATCACGCTCTGGTCCGTCAGCCATCCTGGCGAGACCCCGACGTTGGCGGCCATGCAAGCCGATGGCGTGCGCATCCCCGCGTGTCCCGAGGGTGGTCGCTACGAACTCGTCGGCGCGGAAGTGCACTGCAGCGTGCACCGTTAGCGCGCCCGTTGTCTTCCCGCCGGCTTGGATCCGGGCACGCTGATCTGGACGTATCAGAGGGTTCCGCATCGGTCCCGGTTTCGTGCTAGCGTCCTGCGGTGCCCAAGCGCTCCGACCGCAAGTCGTCCTGGATCATCACCTCGGTGCTGGTCGCAGGCGTCGTCGCAGCGGCGTTCATCCTGCTGCGGTCGCGAGGGATTGACGCGCCGAGTGCGCCCCCGAAGCCAGCCGACCAGTCTCCGCCGCTGTTCAACGCCTGGCTGAAATTCGAGCCGTTCGAGCCCACTCGGCAGGCGAACTTGCAGGACGCCTACGTCGATGGAGTACTGGCGCATCAGGTCTTTCAAATGCCGCCGCAAGGCCTGTCCCCCACCAGCGCCCGCGAGCTGATGCTCGATGACGACCAGCTCTTGCTCTCATCAGGGCGCCGCCTGTGGACGCGCGAGTTGTTGAATCAGCCCGGACTTGCCGGGAAATTCTGCTACCTCCACTCGAGCTTCTGCCTGAAGCGGTTGTTTGACGTCCAGTTCTTCGTCGACGGCAAACCCATCGTCATCTACGACAACCAGTACCGCATCGAACGCTCCCCCAGCCACACCCTGGTAAAGTATCTGGTCGCGCCGGTCGAGATCGACGAATACAAGTACATCACCAACGATGATCGGGCCGTCTGCACCTACGAGGCGCATTCCGCTGATCAAAAGCCGCACAAGCTCGACATCGAGGTGACGGCAGCCTATTTCACCATGCCCAACGGTGGCGCCGTAACGGCGTACCCCTTGCTCGGCAGCGGCAGCCTGCAGCAGCTGCCGCTGTTCACCTATCTGGATGCACCCGGATTTTCGCGACTCGACAGTGCGGCGATCCACCTCCACCGGACCTTGGACGTGACACCTGACGGCGCGTCACTCCGAGCCCAGGTGGCAGTCAGCTTCGAAAACCGCAGCCGCGACGGCTCGGCGCCAGCGCTGCCCGACGATCTCCTCGCCCAGCACGAGCGCGAGTACAATCGGTGGTTCTTTGACAACGTGCCCTACTTCGACGCCTCCGAACCGGCATTCAAGAAGATGTGGTACTACCGCTGGTGGGTCGTGCGCTTCAACATGACGCAGGCCGACACGCCCGACATGAAAGGGTACCGGTTTTACGAAGGCAAGCTGGGTTTCGACAATGTCATCTCGTTCGCCGTGCCCGCACAGATCAAAGAACTGACCTACCTCCGAGACCCGGAATTCGGGTTGCAGCAAGCCGAGAACAGTTATCGGAACCTCTCATCCGGCGCGGTCGTCGACCCGCCGGGCAGCCCCTATTGGGGGGAAACCTACTCGCACTGGATTGCGTCCGCCGTAGCCGAGTTCCACCGTGTGCACCCCATTCCAGCGGACCGATTGAGCGCCCTGCTGCCGGCGATGGCCAGCGACGTCCACGCCTGGATGAACCTCTACGACCAGGACGGTGACGGGCTCCCCGAACGCGATCGGCCGCGCGTCACCGGTTACGACCTCGACATTCTTTCCTATTGGTTCTTCACCGGTATGAAGCTCGACCTCGACGCCGAGCTGCCGAATCTCGAGCGTGTCGACTTCGCCAGCTTTGTTTACGCCAATGCACGGGCGGTGGCCGAGCTCGCCCGCGAGACTCGTAACGCCGCCCTCGCCGCTGAGTTCGACGGCATCGCCGAGCATATTCGAACACCGGTTCTGCAGCAGCTCTGGGACGACGAAACACATTTCTTCTATCCTCAGCGCACGCCTGATCACACCCGCATTCCCGTTCGCGAGCTGCATGGCTTCTTTCCGTTCACCACCTTGCTGGCTCCCGACGAACCGCGCTACCTGCGGGCGATGGAGAAATTCGTTGATCCGGACGAGTTCTGGGCGCGCTTCCCGCCGGTGATCACGAGCCAGTATTACTATCGCCGCTGGACCTGGGAGATGGATGGGTTGACGCGCAACATCGCGCCGCACCCGATCAGCATGGGGGCGCGCACCCTGCTGCAGGTATTGAAGCATTATCACCAGAGCGTCATTACGCCCGATCACTTCATGGAACTCATGACGCGCTTCACGTCGCTGATGTATCCCGGGGTGAATCCGTTTGACCCTCTATGGCGCCCGAACGCGCACGAGTACTACTCCAAATGGGAGCCGCATCAGGTCTCCAACCGTCCCAAGCCGTCCGACATTTCGCACGACTTCCATTCCATGTACTGCTCGCTGATCGTCGAGGGGGTGGTCGGATTGACGCCACGCTCCGATGCCAAGATCGAGCTGCAGCCGGCGGCCTTGCACTGGAACCATTTTCTGCTCGACCGCCTGCGCTACCACGGCAAGGATCTGACCATCGTTTGGGATCAACCCGACGGCCAGGCGCACTACCGCGGCTATCCGGAGGGCTTCTCG
Organism: Candidatus Binatia bacterium; assembly: GCA_036382395.1. Lineage (NCBI taxonomy): Bacteria > Candidatus Binatota > Binatia (SeqCode) > Binatia bacterium. The sequence continues at coordinate 20,049 of DASVHW010000182.1, forward strand.
CTGTACGTCGATGGCCAGCGCGTCTTCACGCGTGACCACATCGGCCACGTCTTGTACGACCCAGCCACCGGAGCGGTCGACGAAATCCACGGGCCGTCGCCAGCGTCGTAGCCGGCCGGAGGCTCGGGGTTCCAGGGGG
>DASVHW010000183.1 GCA_036382395.1 Candidatus Binatia bacterium
GAGTGGTGTTCGACCGGGTGCTCAAACGGTTCCGGGACAATATCCGGCGGCGTCAATACGTAGTGACCATCCACGCCGAGGAGGAAATGGATGACGACCGCCTCACCATCTTCGATGTTGACAACGTATCGGGAGCAATGATGGCGCGAAGATCGAGTTTGGTGTGCGACATTTGCGGGGAGAAGGCTGCCCGGCTGCGGAAGGTCACGCGAAGCTACGGCCACGGAACGAACCTTCTTGTCATCGAGGGGGTTCCGGTGATCACCTGCTCGCACTGCGGTGAGAGCTACGTGACCGCCGAGACACTGCACGAGATCGAGCGGATCAAGCTCCACCGCAAATCCTTAGCCGCCAAGCGCGTTGTGCCGATCGCCGCTTTTGCGTGATACGGCAAGGCCGGCGTGAGACGCCACACGCGGGCCGCGAGTGCACTGGTGGAGTGTTACATCCGTCCGCCGGCCCAGATCCGAGGAGGGCACCACGCGGTGGTTCCCTCCTCGGACTCCTCCTTCCCGCGCCGCTGGGCGCGGGGCCATGGCGGGGTGCCGTGTGCGGCGCCTGCACGGACGCTCGCATGGGAAACGATGGCCGCGTGCTCCGCAGTGTCCGGGCTGCCCAGCGGCAGCGCATCCGTATCAAGCCGGCAGCGGCGTAGCTCACGCGCGCGTTCTTTGCGAAATGCATTTGGCTTCGACCTTCAAGATCGCAGGCGATGCAGCGGTGCTGTCGGCGAAGGGGTAGTGCCCGTCACAGAGATAGGAGGTCCGCCTTCGCGGGAATGACGAGTGAGGGTACGCCCGATTCATCCGCCTCAGCCTTCCAGGGCGAGTGCCAAGGGATGTTCGAGGGCTTCGGCGATCCAACGGAGGAACCGTGCAGCATCGGCGCCGTCGATCAGCCGGTGATCATAGGATACTGACAGCGGCAAGATGAGACGCGGCGCAAACGCACCGTCCCGGTAGACGGCTTCGTTGCTCGCACGGCCGACTCCCAGAACGGCCACCTCGGGCCAGTGGATGAGCGGTGAGAAGTACGTCGTCCCAAGCCCGCCAAGATTCGTCACCGTCAGGTTGGCCCCACGCAGATCCTCCGGGCGGCTCTTGCGCGCGCGGGCGCGTGCGGACAGCTCGGTGAGATCGCGCCCGATGTCGATCAGGTTCCTTTTGTCGACGTCGCGGAGCACCGGGACCAACAGGCCCTGATCGGTATCGACGGCAACCCCGATGTTGACGTATTTTTTGTAGACGATCTCATCGTTGTCCGCGTCGATGCTGGCGTTGAACTTGGGGAAGAGTTTGACTGCCGCGGCGACGGCCTTGATGATGACCGCGGTGAGAGTGAGCCGGCTGCCGGCGCCCTCGACGCGCGGCGCGTAATGCTTGCGCGTCCGCTCGAGTTCGGTGATGTCGGCGCGGTCGAACTGCGTCACGTGGGGGATGGTGATCCAGGAGCGGGTCATTGTCTGGGCGGTGGTGCGACGTACCCCGCTCATGGGTTGGCGTTCGACAGGACCGTAGCGGGTGAAGTCCGGTAGTTCGTGAAAGCGTCCGGATGCTGATGGCGTGCCCCGCCGTGCCTCGATCTTCTCTCCGATCAGCACGCGGGCGTGCCGCATGACGTCGTCCGCGGCGATGCGCCCGCCGGGCCCCCGGCCGACGACATCGTTGATATCGATGCCGAGTTCGCGAGCCAGACGGCGCACCGACGGCGCCGCCGCGGCTGGCTCCCCGGCTGTGGGGCGCGCCGCTTGAGGTCCCGGCGCCTCACTGTCGCTGTCTGTCCGGCGTCCCGGAGACGGACTCGCTGCGATGTCGGTTGGCACCAACGATTCGCTATCATCGGCGGCCACATTTTCGCTTTCGACCCGCTTGGGTTGCGCCGGCTCGGCGGCTTCGCTTACCTCGCCTTCGAGTTCGACGATGGCCTGTCCGACGTGGATCAATTCCCCCGGCGTGACGGAGATGGCAGTGACTACGCCGGCGATCGGACTGGGCACTTCAACGGATGCTTTTTCGGTCTCGACCTCGATGACTGCCTGGTCTTTGTTGACGCGGTCTCCCACCGAGACCAGCACCGCCAGCACCTCGGCCTCTTCGATATTCTCGCCGAGTTCCGGAAGCTTCACTGGTGTAATCATTATGACGAGCCCCTTGTCAGGAGGTCCTGGGGTTGGGTTTCTCGGGATCGATGTCGAGGTCGCCGATCGCCCGACGTATCTCCTCCGGCGCCATGTCGCCCTGTCTGGCCAGTGCGTGGAGCGCGGCCAACGCGATATGCCGGGCATCCACCTCAAAAAAGTCGCGCAGTGCCTTGCGGCTGTCGCTGCGGCCGAAACCGTCGGTACCCAACGCCACAAATTGTCCGGGAACCCAGCGGGCAACGGAATAGGGAAGCATTTGCGTGTAGTCAGAAACGGCTACGACCACCCCCGGCTCGCTGCCCAGGCACTCGGTGACGTAAGCGACGCGCGGCTGCTCGCCGGGGTGCAGGCGGTTCCACCGCTCGCTGTCCACGGCGTCACGGTAGAGCTGCTGGTAGCTGGTTACGCTCCACACCTCCGCGGCGATCCCGTACCGAGATTCAAGAAGGGTCTGTGCGCGCAGGGCTTCGTTGATGAGCGCGCCGCTGCCGAGCAAGGCCACACGACGGCGCCGGCCGGTTTCGTCCGCGGCCCGGAAACGGTACATGCCGCGCAGGATGCCTGGCTCGGCCCCCTCCGGCATTGACGGCATGGGATACCCCTCGTTTCCGAGCGTGAGATAATACATGCAGTCCTGCTGCTCGACGTACATGCGGCGGATACCGTCGCGAACGATGGCGGCGATCTCGTAAGCGAACGCGGGATCGTAGGCGACGACAGCAGGATGCGCGCAGGCGAGCAGGTGACTGTGGCCGTCTTGGTGTTGGAGACCCTCGCCGGCGAGGGTCGTGCGGCCGGCGGTCGCGCCCACGAGGAACCCTCGGCAGCGCATGTCGCCGGCGGCCCAGATGAGGTCGCCGATGCGCTGGAAACCGAACATCGAGTAGAAGAGGAAGATCGGGATGGTGTTCACCGCATGTGTCGCGTAAGCGCTGCCGGCGGCGATGAAGGAGGCCATCGAGCCGGCTTCGGTGATGCCTTCTTCGAGGATTTGCCCGTCCGTCGCCTCCCTGTAGTAGAGGAGCGTCTCCTTATCGACCGGTTCGTAGCGCTGGCCGACGTGCGAGTAGATACCCACCTGGCGGAAGAGGGCTTCCATGCCGAACGTGCGTGCCTCGTCAGGGATGATCGGTACGATGAGCCGGCCGATGGTCTGGTCGCGTAACAGTTTCGCCAGTAGGCGGACGAACACCATCGTGGTGGTCACCTGCCGATCGTTCGAACCTTCGTGGAATTCTACGAAGAGGTCGTCCGGCAGCCCGTCGAAAGGCGGGGCCGTGCGGCGTCGCGCCGGTAGATATCCGCCCAGCTGTTTCCGTCGCTCATGCAGGTAGCGTATCTCGACGCTGTCGTCGGCCGGCCGGTAAAAGGGGGCGGCGGCCACATCTCGGTCGGAGATCGGAATGCCGAATCGCGAGCGGAACTCGCGCAACTCTTCCTCATTCAACTTCTTCTGCTGGTGGCTGACGTTGCGGCCTTCACCGGCCTCGCCCAGGCCGTAGCCCTTGATCGTCTTGGCGAGGATCACTGTGGGAGAACCGCGGTGGTTGACGGCAGCGTGGTAGGCCGCGTAGATCTTTTCCGGATCGTGCCCGCCGCGGCGCAGTTTGCGGATCTCGTCGTCGCTCAAGTTCGCCACCAGGGCTTCCAGGCGCGGGTCGGTGCCGAAGAAGTGCTTGCGGGTGTAGGCCCCGGGCGCCACGCTGTACATCTGATAGTCGCCGTCGACCGCCTGCTCCATGCGGGCGACGAGCAGCCCGTCGTGGTCGCGCTCCAGAAGCGGGTCCCAACTGTCCCCCCAGATGACCTTGATGACGTTCCACCCGGCGCCGCGAAAGACAGCCTCCAGCTCCTGGATGATCTTGCCGTTGCCGCGCACGGGCCCGTCGAGCCGCTGCAGGTTGCAGTTGACGACGAAGATGAGATTGTCGAGCTCCTCCCGAGCCGCAAGGCTGATGGCGCCCAGGGACTCCGGTTCGTCGAGCTCGCCATCACCGAGGAAGGCCCACACCCGTCCGGTCTTCTCTACCAAGCCGCGATCCCGCAGATAATGGTCGAAGCGGGCCTGGTAGATGGCCATGATCGGCGACAAGCCCATCGAGACGGTGGGAAACTCCCAGAAGTCGGGCATCAGCCGCGGGTGGGGATAGGACGACAGCCCGCCGCCGGGCCGCAGCTCACGGCGGAAGTTCTCCAGCTGCTCGACCGAAAGCCGTCCTTCCAGAAAGGCCCTGGCGTAGATCCCCGGCGATGCGTGGCCCTGGAAGTAGACCTGGTCTCCACCCTGAGGATGCTCCGTGCCGTGGAGGAAGTGATTGAAAGCGACCTCGAAGAGCTTGGCGGCCGAGGCGAAGGTCGACAGGTGGCCGCCGATGCCGCTTTCCTCGCGGTTGGCGCGGACCACCATGGCCATGGCGTTCCAGCGAATCAGGCTGCTGATGCGCCGCTCGATCTCGCGTTTGCCGGGAAAAGGCGGTTGCTGATCACGGGGGATGGTGTTGACGTACGGCGTGTTCGCCGTGAAGGGCAGGGAGATCCCGAACTCCGCGGCTCGCCGCTGAAGCTGGCGAAAGAGCTGGCCGACCCTCTTTGCGCCGCCATGCTCGGCGACGTAATCCAGGGATTCGAGCCACTCGCGCGTCTCGATCCGCTCGAGTTCGGTGAGCTCCGCATCAGAAACGCTTGCGCCTGCCATGGTCTCCTACAACAACAATTGCAATTCCAATTCATTCTCATCGCGTGGCTCGGTCAAAGCAAGTACCGGTTTGGCCTTACCCGTCCCCGCCGGTCTTACGGGGCTTCTGGGTCTGGATATATCGAGCCGAATGAGGTAACCGACGTCTCCGGTTGGAAACCTGGAATCGGAAGGCGGCAAGGAACCTTTGTTGCAGCCACTTCAGCGAGAGGTGTGACATGGCAGACGCATCGTACGACGTCATCGTGGTCGGGGCCGGCTTTGGGGGCAGCGCTTGCGCAGGCTTGCTGGCCAAGCGGGGTCTCAGGGTTTTACTGGTCGAGAAGAACGCGCGGGCTGGCGGCAAGGCGATGAGCATTTCCAAGAACGGTTTTACCTACACCGCATGGGTGGTCATCGGCGCCCCGGTGTTCGGAAATCTGTATGAGGCGGTGGCGAAAGAGCTTGGCGTCGAAGACCTGATGAAGCTGGTTGCTCCCGGGCATGCCGCCAGCATTTACAGGACTCCCTCAGGGAAATACGCCACGTTGCCGCACATGGACCCTGGGCAGATGGACCCCAACGTCGTCTTCGACTGGCTGGAGATCAAGCAAGAGGACCGGGATGCGGCCCTGAACTTCTTCGCGCAGTTGACCATGATGCCGCTCGACGAAATCAACAAACTCCACGACATCAGCTTTCAGGAGTGGCTCGGCCGTCAGAACATTCCACGCTCGCTGTACGCCTTCCTGATCAGCAACTGCTGTGACGGCATGTTCATGGTTCCGGTGGACCTGCTCGAGGCCGCCGAGGCCATCAAGAGCTTGCAGGACATGTTTCTCCGCCATGGTGGCATGTTTTGCCTGGGCGGCTTCGGCCACGTCGCCGAGGCCTACTGCGAGGCGGTGCGGCGCCACGGCGGCACCGTGCTCATGAAGGCCAAGACGGAGAAGATCGTTGTCGAGGGCGGCAAAGTCACCGGCGTGGTCACGAACCAGGGGACGTTCAAGGCGCCGATTGTCATCAGCAATGCCGGCCTGCAGCCGACCGTATTGAAACTGGTCGGCGAAGAACACTTCGGGCAGGACTACCTGAAACGCACCAAGAGTCTGGTGCCCTCATGGGCCTTGCTGGGGTACCGGTATTTCCTGCGCAAGAAGGTGACCGACGCGCCGTACGGCGTCGTGTTTTCGGGTACCAGCCCGTGGAGCCTCGAACGGCTGAACCAAGCGCACAAGGGCCAGGCGTCGCGGGAGGGCGTCGTGTATTTCGAGGTGCCGTCGAACTACGATCCCACGGCTGCGCCTGCGGGCAAGCAAATCCTTCTGACGGGTTCGTTCTGTCCGCCCAGTCCGCAGATGACGAGCGAGGAAATCGCGGCCTGGGCGAAGGCTGGCGAAGAGATCATCTTCAAAGCCCTTCCCGGATTGGAAGGTGCGATCGAAGACAAGGAGCTCTACACCCCGAAGGATGTTTCCAATCTCACGCGTGAGTCCGCACTTCCCGGCCACGGCGGCGAAACCATCGGTCTGGGACAGGTGGTGGGCCAGTGCGGTCCGCACAAGCCGTCCATCGAAGCGCCGGTGCGCGGCCTGTTCTTCGTCGGTTGTGATGCCGGCGGCACCGGGGTAGGGACGCAGCAGGCGATCGAGTCGGGGATGAACGTCGCCGACGCGGTGCTGCGCCATCACCAGGCGTCGAAAGCGGCGGCGTAGTCTCCATCTTTGCTGGCCGCAATCGTCCGGAAGCGGCTGTCAGGTTGCGAGTGGCAGCCGACAAGGGCGTGGCCCCCCGGCACCAGTGTGCACCGGCCGTTGCTCAATAACTGTGCGGCGATGTGTGCGCGGTTACCGATCGCTGATCGGCCTGGCTGCGTGCCGGCGGTGGAAGCGGGGATTCGATGAGGGCGAACAGGCTTCTCGCCTGAATCGGCTTGGCGACATATCCGTCCATCCCCGCTTGCAGGCAGCGCTTGTCGTCGCCCTTCATCGCCAGCGCGGTCATGGCGATGATTGGGATGTGGCGCCCGGTGGCCTCCTCGCGCTCACGGATCGCCGCCGTCGCTTCGAAGCCGTCCATCTCCGGCATCTGCGCATCCATCAGTACGAGGTCGAACTCTTCCTCTTCGAGAATGGCCAATGCCTCGCGGCCGTTGTTGGCCACGGTGACCGTGTGCCCTCGCTTCTCCAGCAGTCGCTCGGCAGTTTGCCGGCCGACTCGAAAAACCGCCAGGAACCGTCTTTATGCCGATCGCGCAATTCGGCGGTGAACGTGGTGCCAGGATTGCGGAACCCTTGCGCAAACACCTCGCTCGCCGCCGGGAGATCGTCGGGATGGATGAGCGCGAAAGCGCTCATGCCAACCAGATCTTCGGACTGATACCCGAGCACACGATCGTGGGCGGGGTTCGTGTAGCGCATGATTCCTTCCCGGTCGAGGATAACGATCATGTCCGACGCATTCTCCACGACGGAGCGAAAGTGTTCCTCGCTCTCACGGAGCGCCTCTTCGGCCTGTTTGCGTGCCAGCCGCATCTGAGCTTCCTGCAACTCCCGTTCAATGGCCGGGCACAGGCGCATGAGCTTACGCTTGCTGACGAAATCGCGCGCGCCCGCTTTCATCGCGGTCACCGCGAATTCTTCTCCGACCTCGCCGGAGACGATGATGATGGGGACGTCGACGCCGTGGTCCTTGAGGAGCTGGAACGCCACCGGGGCGCTGAACTGCGGCATGACCCAGTCGCAGGTAATCACCTCCCACGTCTGACGCTGGAGTGCGGCTACCAGCGTGGCCGCCGTATCGACGCGCTCCCACGTGGGCTCATAGCCGCCGCGCCGTAGCTCTTCGAGCAGCAGTTCGGCATCGGCTTCGGAATCCTCCACGAGGAGGACTCGTAGCGGGACGCGCGCAGCGGGGGAATCAGGCATGGTGAACATGGGCCGAGCACCTGATGTGATAGACGCTGCAGGTCTTGTGCCAATGTTCCGCCCGATTTCCGCGCACTGCGGCTGGCGCTCCTGCCGGCGACAGGGCCGTCACCGAATCGTAGGTTTTACCCCCCCCCAGTCCCAATCTCGGCGGCCAGCGCCCATACCAGGACCACCGGTTCTCAGCGCAGCCACGTGCGGACTGGAGCAAGACGGACTAGCTCAGAGCTTTCCGATCCTTGGCGGCAGCTTCGAGCTTCTCGGTGCACTGGCGCAGCCGCCGTTCCAGTTCTGCATTCAGGCACCGGATCTCTTCCTCTGCCCGCTTGCGCTCGCCGATATCCCGAGCGTTGACGAGGATTCCTTTGACCACGGGGTCGTCTAACAGGTTCCTGGTGATACCTTCGACGTAGTGCCACGAACCGTTTTTGTGCAGAAACCGGTATTCGGCAGTCCCCGTCGTGCGGCCCTGCTGGACACCCTCGGCGAACCTGCGGCGCGTTTCCGGTACATCGTCCGGATGAATGAAATCGAAGGCGCTCTTGCCGACGAGTTCTTCGGGTTTGAATCCCGACGCCTGTTCGTGAGCGGGGTTGACGTAGCGGAAGACACCATCGACGCTGAGGATTGCAACCAAGTCCATGCCGTTTTCGATCAGCGATCGAAAATGCCGCTCGCCGTCGCGCAGCGCCGCCTCGGCGCGCACGCGCTCGGTGACGTCGCGTGCCATGCCCCGGACGATCGGAGCCGCAACTCCATCGGTGCGGAGGGTGTTGTGATATTCCCAGACCCGCCTCTCACCCGTCCTCGTCAGAACCAGCATCAGCCCCTTGGCGACGCCGTCGCGGCCTACCGTCGTCAGATAGTCGACGAACAGCCCACGGACCTCGGGTGCCAAAATGTCTCGGAGGTTTCTCCCCAAGGCCTCCTCCGGTTCGTACCCCAGGGCTCTTGCGGGGGCGGGATTTATCGACAGAACACGGCCCTCCAGGTCGTGCGTGCAAAGAAGATCCCGGCTGTTTTCGACCAGATCGCGGTACCGATCCTCGCTTTCCCGCAGTGCCTCTTCTGCGCGCTTGCGCGCCCGTCGTCCTTCGGCCTCCTGGAGTTCCCGCTCGACGGCGGGAACCAGCCGCGTCAGTCGGTGCTTGCTGACGTAGTCATGGGCGCCGGCTCTCATCGTTTCGGCGGCAACCTCTTCACCCACCTCGCCGGAAACGATGATGGTGGGCAGATCGCAGTTGCATTTGCTGAGCAGACTGAGCGCCGCCATCGCAGAAAACCGCGGCATGACGTAATCACAGAGGATGACATCCCAGCGTCGCCGTTCCAGCGCCTCCGCCAGGGCAGCCGCCGTATCGACGCGTTCCCATGTTGGCTCGTAGCCGCCGTGCTGCAGCTCGTGGAGCACGAGCTCGGCGTCGCATTCCGAATCCTCCACCAGGAGGACCCGCAGCGGAACCCGCGCAGGGGGAGTAGTGGGGGCGTCAGGTGAGATCAATTGTTTCCCCGCACCCAACACCGGAGCCTGTCGCCATCGGCGGCATTCCCGGGATCGACACGGCGGAGAGCGGCGCCCTCCTGTTGATGACGGGCAGCGGCACAGCAGCGTCCGGCGCGACCACCCCCACCGTGAAGAGAGTGACCACACACGAAAGCTGTCTCATGAAAAACTTTCAACGCTTGGAAGATCACAGCCCGCCGACCACACTATCGACCATGAGGCCAGAGACCGTCAAGAGGTAACTGCCCGGGTAACTGTCCGGGTGTTTGAGTCCGAAGAACGCGAAGGAATAGGCCGCATTGGCTGCGTCATTTCGTTTGCGCTTGAAAAACGCAATTGTGTGCCGCGTCTGCTTCCGCCGCACCTCCATGGTGGAACGGCCGACAGCTTGTCATGGGGCCGATTTCCAACGGTTGACGATTTCGAACGGACTGCTCAATAAGTAGTTCGGCAACGGGTGAGGAAGACAGAGATGATCTCGGATGCGCTGAATCAGGTGCTGCGACGGTTCCTGCTGAACCAGCGCATTCTCTGTGTAGCCTACACTGCGGGCGTGAGGGAAAGTGACTCCGCGCCGTCGCGAGTGCGTACGGATTGCTGGCATGACGGATTGGCCGCTTCCCGTTGGGTGGCTGCGGACAGCTTCGGATGAAGCTTGACTGAAATCCAACCGGTTCGAAACACGGAGCGCCGCGAAGTCGTTTCAATTGACCTTGACCGAAGGAGTCCGCTAAGTTGCGCTCGTGCGGCCACTACCTATCCTTGCTCTAGCGCTTTGTCTGGCGGGATGTGCGACCGAACCGCGCGGCGCGTGCAATCCTGACCCGCCGCCGGGGACCGTTGGCTCTCTCTGCGGCTTCAGCAACCCCGAAGATGTTGAGGTGGTGCCGAGTGCGGGACTGCTGCTGGTGAGCCAGATGCGGCGCGGCTCCAGCGCGGGATCGCTTGCTGCGGTACCGCTCGATCCCTCGGCGCAGAAGGGCGCGCTCCCACGCCGACTCTGGCCGACTGGGGATCGGAGGCGCGATGTCCGTGCGGCCGGCACGCTTGTCGGTGACCCTTCCTGTACGGCACCGCCGGCGCCGGATGCGTTCGCACCTCACGGTCTGACTTCGGCATCAACGGACACTGCCGGCGTCGTCCGCATTGCGGTGGTGGGCCACGGGGTGCGCGAGGCCGTCGAACTGTTCGACCTCGTGGGCGCCGGCGACAGCGCCGCCATGTCATGGCGCGGCTGTGTGCCGTTGCCGCCGAATATGGTGGGCAATGACGTGAGCCTGGCGCCGGACGGCGAAATCATCGTCTCCAATTACATGCCAGTGATGGAGGGCTGGATCGGCCTGTATTACACGCTCAAGAGCGGCGTGGGCCTGAACACGGGCGACGTCATGGCGTGGAGTCGAGAACACGCCTGGCGACACCTGGGGGACACGGAGTCGCCGAGTCCGAACGGCGTGTTCGTCTGGCGCGACGGCACGACGGTCTTCTACGCCGAGACCGGCACTGGCCGGGTCAGCCGGGTGCCACGTGCCGGCGCGTCAGCGGGCCACCCGCCCGAGCACGTCAGCATAGGTGGCAACCCCGACAATCTTTCACTCAGCCCGCGCGGCACTATCCTTGCGGCCACGCACACTGATGGCGCAGCATTCTTGCTGTGCGCCTTGGGGCGCCTGCCGTGCCGCACCGGCTGGTCGATCTTCGAGATCGATCCGGCGAGCCTGCGGGCGACCCTGCTCCTGCACCACGACGGCAGCGTCGTCGGTGGCGTCGCGTCTGCCGCCGAGTTCGATGGGCGTTTCTATTTCGGGGCGGTCTTCGATGACCGCATCGGGGTGTGGCGCAGACGGTAGCCGTCGACTACGTCGCGCGATGAAGATTCCCGCTGATATCGCCCAGATCTACGAGGCGTGGGCCCGCCGTGGTCGCTTCGTGACGATTCAAGAGGGCCACCCTATCTTTTGCGTGCAAGAGGGGCAGGGGCCCGATCTGCTCCTGGTGCACGGCTTTCCCTCCACCAGCCACGACTTCGCCGCGGCGCTGCCGTTGCTCACGCCGCACTTCCGCGTCACCACCTTCGATCATCTTGGTTTCGGGTTCTCCGATAAGCCTGCGGGTGCGGTGTCATATTCGTTGCTGGACCAGGCGCGGCGAGCTGGTGAGGTGGCGCGCATGCTGGGCGTGGGGCGCGCGCCGCTCAATGGCGGTCTCGACATCCTCGGACGCATCGCCCGTTACAATCTCGAACGGACGCAGGTTCCCATCCGTATCATCTGGGGGGATCAAGATCCGATCGCGGTGATCGAGATCGGCCGGCGACTGGCTGAACTCTCCGGAGGCCCACTCACCGTACTCGAGGGCGTCGGCCATTATCCGCAGATGGAAGCACCGGAAGCCTGGGCGACCGCCGTGATTCGCGACACTCAGCCGTAATCAGCTTACATCCGCTGCATGCGAATCTTGCGGTCGATGCGGCCATCTAGATAGTTGAACGCGCTCAGTGCCCCCTTGATCAGCAGCCAGCGGAATGGCTCCGGCGGCAGCGGTGGGACGAACTTGGTGAAGAGATCGACGTGCTCGTGCTTCCGTCCGAGGATGAGATCCGCGAGCGGCGGACCCATGGCGCTGGCCGCGGCTACGCCGTGTCCGTTGTAGCCGAGCGCGTAGTAGATGTTGCGGTGCCTGCCCGTGCACCCGAGCGTGGGCAGGAAGTGCATCGTCATGTCGATCCAGCCACCCCAGAAGTGCGCCATCTTCACGTCCGACAGCTGCGGAAAGCGGTCGCGAAAGGCCTGCTCCAATATGCCGAGCGTCGGCTGATCCCTGCCACCAAGCAGCGCGCTGCCATAGTGGTAGCGAACGCCCTTCGACCCGCCCACGATGGTTCCGCGGGTGGTCAGATGATAGCTCTCCAAGCTCTCGTGGGCGGTGTAGATTCCCTCTCGTCCTTTCCAACCGATGACGTCGCGTTGCGCCGCGCTCAACGGCTCCGTTTCGAACAACGTGTCGTAGAGTGGATAGATGGTGTGTCGGAAGCGACCCAACCCGACGGTGTAGGCATTCGTTGCCAGCACCAACGTGCCGGCTGTGACCACACCCCCGCCGGTGCGAAGGCGCGGTCTGGGTGCCTCGATGATTTCGTGCACCGCCGTCTGTTCATACAGCTTGATTCCGGCATCCAACGCGCCGCGGCGCAGGCCCATCACGTACTTGCCCGGATCGAGCGTGCCCCCGGATTCTTCCAGCGCGCCGGACAAGAATGCGGGCGGCACGCCACGGGCACGCATCTCCGCGCGGTCGACAAACCGAACATGCGCGCCGATGTGCGCCGCTACCTCCGCCGCCCGGCGCAGTCTAGCCTCCTGTTTCGGGTGGACGGCGGCCATGATGTTTCCGGACGGCCGATAATCGCAGTCGATGCGATGCTGTCGGATCAGCTCCTCGACGATATGCACCGACTCGTCGGCGAACTTCACCAGTCGAGCCGAGCGCGTCTTGCCGAAGAGCATCAATAGGGTGGGAAGGTCCTTCCCGATCGTCGGCGTGAGATGCCCGGCATTGCGCCCACTGGCGCCGCCTCCGGCAAAGTCCCGCTCCAATATGACGGCATCGACACCGGCGCGCTTGAGCGCCAGGGCCGTCGTCAGTCCGGTGTACCCGCCACCGATGATCGCGACGTCGGCCGTGATGTCCGTGCGTAGAGGCTCCTGCAGATCCGCGGGGCGCACCACCCACGGGCTGATCTCCAGGTAGTCGTTCGTTCGGCCGTTGCTGTCCCCTGCTACCGGCATACTCCCGATGCCCCAGCGGCTGTGTAGCACGGTGCCGTTTCCGGCCCAAGCGGAACTAATCCGCACCCCGCCGCGCGGGATCGTCTTGCGCACTTGCGAGCCCGACGGGACAGCTTACGCCGATGCCACCGAGGCCACAGTAGCCGGCAGGGTTCTTCGCCAGGTACTGCTGGTGGTACTCCTCGGCGTAGTAGAACTCCGGCGCCTCGCCGATCTCGGTCGTGATCCGGCCGTGGCCGGCGGCGGTGAGGGCTTTCTGGTAAGCGGCGCGCGACGCTTCGGCGGCGTGCCGTTGCGTGTCGTCGTAGTAGTAGATCGCAGAACGATATTGCGTGCCGACGTCGTTACCCTGGCGCATGCCCTGGGTCGAGTTGTGATTTTCCCAGAACACCTTCAGCAGCGCCTCGTAGCTCACCACGTGCGGATCGAAGACAACGCGTACCACCTCGGCGTGTCCCGTGCGCTCGCTGCAGACTTCGCGGTAGGTCGGATTCGGTGTGTAGCCCCCGGCGTATCCGACCGCCGTGGTGTACACACCTTTCGTTGTCCAGAACTTCCGTTCCGCTCCCCAGAAGCATCCCATGCCGAAGAGGGCCATCGACATGCCGGCGAAGGGCGCTTCCATCGGCGTGCCGAGGACGAAGTGTTTCGCGGCAGCCGGCATCCGCTGCGGCCGTCCCGGCAGCGCCCCTTCGGGCGTAAGCATTCTCGCCGTCCATTCCCTGATCGACATCCTTGCCGACTCTCCACTGCGAAGTGTGCCCAAGTATAGCTTGTTTCACCCAGCCATTTCGAGTGGTTAGGCGCCGTGACCCTCGTATCGGGGGAGCTTCAGCGAACCCCTCCCCAAGAGGATGTTCCTCATGGGGAGGGGATTCAAACGGACTTGTGTTTGCGTTGGCCCGGCGAAGCGGGCCCGGTCTCAGGAACTAGTAACGGCGTTCCCAGCCGCCGCGCCTACCACCACCGCCGCCACCACCCGGACCGCGGCCACCACCGCCTTCACGCTCGCGCGCCTCGTTCACCTTGAGGGCGCGGCCCTTGAACTCCTGGCCGTCGAACTGCTGAATCGCCTTCTGGGCATCGGCATTGGAGGCCATTTCCACGAAGCCGAAGCCGCGGGACTGTCCCGTGGCACGATCGGTGATGACAGCCACCGACTCGCACTGGCCGGCGCCAGCGAACAGCTCTTCAAGGTCTTTACTGGTCACGTCGAATCCCAAGTTGCCGACGTACAGTTTTTTCCCCATCGCACGAACTCCTTACGTTTGGGCCGCCGCCGCGGCCGCGTGACACCGAACTCACGGCCGGTGACACCTCTTGTCATCGCCGCGTTCACCTGAATGTTCGTGCGAAAAGCGTCCCAGACGCTGAAGACGAGCCGACCCTCGCGCAGACAATCAGTAACTGTACCTTAGCATGTGCCTTATTGGGCGTACAGCCGGAAAATGTATTGACTTGGAGTCTTGGAGTCGGGTGTGCGTCATGAATGAGAGGACATTGGGCCAGTACTTGCTGGTCGCAGTCGGTCTGGTAGTCCAGAGCCTAACGCATCAGGTTGCTTGATCCGCATGGTTCCCGCTGTTAGAGGGAAGCCCGATGCGCTTCGTCCACGTGCTCGCGTTGCTGCTGCCGGTTTGGGTGGCGGTGGCGCAGGGGGTGCCTGAATCGACGCGTGGTACTGAGGTGTTTACTGGTGGCGCCGAGGTCCTGCCGCCGCGTGAGAAACCCGACAAACCGGTGACCACATACTGGCGGGTACGACTGTCTCTCAAAATGACCGACGCGCGGCCAGGGGCTCACCTCCAGGTCTTGCTCCCGCTGTCGGACGCCCACCAACAGATCCTCGGCCGGTCGGTGGAGATGGACGGGTTCAGCTACCGCGAGCAACCCGAACAGCCCAATTTGTGGGGGTATTGGGTGCGCACGGCAGCGTCGGCTGACCCGACGCAGATCGAGTACGACGTGAACGTGGCCTTGACCGATACGGCGCGCACGATCCCGCCCCTGCCACTGGCGGAGTACAGCGCGCCGGAGGCTGAGGACGCATACTTGCAGCCGTCACGGATGGTGCAGAGCGGTGATCCGGAGTTCCGCCGCCGGGCGCGTGACTTGATCAAAGGAGCACGCACCGTCGAAGATGCGACCTGGGCGCTCTTTCAATACACTGCGGCCTTCGTTCGGATCGGCCCTGGGGAGGCCCAGGAGGATGCCCTGACGGTGCTGCGACAGGAGCGAGGGAGCAGCGGGGGCAAGGCCCGGTTGCTCACGGCGCTTCTGCGTAGCATCGGTGTGCCGGCCCGCGTGGTTGGGGGACTGAAACTGGAGGACGCGACCAAGAAGCGGGCGACGATCTCGTGGGTGGAAGCCTATTTCGAAGGGAACTGGGTACCGCTTGATCCCAGCGGCGGGTACTTCAGCTGGCTGCCGAATCACTACCTGGCGTTGTACCGCGACGACTTGCCGTTGATCGTGCACTCGGCGGGCTTACCTCTCGATTACGATTTTTTCATCCATCGCACCAGCCGTGAGGCGATTGCACGGCACCCCGAGCCCGCCCTGAGCGGAGCCGGGCGCGTGGAGACGCAGGTGGGTAGCGAGCGGGTGCGCACGGCGGCGAGTTACGTGGAACGGCCGGTTGCCTCGGTCGTGGTCATCGCCGATCAGAGCGTGCCCGACGCAGTCAGCGACCGCATGCTGCGAGAAGCACAGGCGGAGCAGATCGACCTGGTGGTCCTGCACGCCCACTTCGAGTCACGCTATTTTCGAGAGCAGTACCTGCAGCGTCTGGTGGACAACAATCTCGCGCTCATTCGCAAGGCGCATGTCCTGCTGATCGCCACGCATGACGACGCAGGACTGTATGCGTTGATGACCCTGGGGGAGAAGAACCTGTCCCTGGGCGACATGCGGATCGTGATCTCGGGCAAGTTTCCGCAAGCGGTGGGCAAAGTCCTGGGAGCGGTGTTGTATCGCTTGGTGTCGGCCGGCGAGGTCGTCCTGGTGAACCAGCCTTCCGAGATCTTGGGGTTGTGGGAAATGGTGCGCGCCAACGTCATCGACGGCGTGCCGATGGTGGAGGAGGCACGCAAGTGGGAGCTGGAACCACTGGTGCTGAACCAGAGCGTGTTGGACGACTTAGGTCTGTGGCGGAACCGAGTGGTTGGTGCCTGGGCTCGGGCGGTGCGGGCACAGGTGCCGTTGCAGGCCCTGAACCTGATCCTCGTGCTCCCGGTAATTGCCGCCATCATCGTCGTGGCCCGCACGGTGGTCGGCGTGGAGACTTTCGGCACGTTTTCCCCGGTCATCGTCTCGCTGGCCTTTCTCACCACCGGATTGCGCTGGGGTGCCGCCATCTTTGCGGTGATCGTCGGGGTCGGCGCGTTGGTCCGCGTGCTACTGCAACGGGTTCGACTGCAGTTGGTTGCCCGCCTGGCGATCTTAATCGCCGTGGTGGCCGGCGTGATGGCGGCGCTGACGGTGATCGGCGCATCCTTTGGGATTGGTGCCTTGATGAACGTCAGCATCTTTCCCATGGTGATCATGTCGAACGTGATCGAGAACTTCTCGACGTCGCAGGCCGAGTTCGGTACCCGCGAGGCCATACGCTTGACCATCAACACCGTCGGCCTGGCCGCGGTCTGCTACCTGGCGATCGACACGACGGGTCTGCAGTCGCTGCTGCTGGCTTTTCCGGAATTGCTGATCGGTTCCATCGCCATCGACATCATCCTGGGGAAGTGGCGCGGTTTGCGGCTGCTGGAGTACCTGCGATTCTTTGATCTGACGCGGCGCTCTGACCGATGGACTCCCTGATCGAACGCCTGCGGCGCGTGCGGCGGGAGGTGCTTGGCTTGAACCGTCGCAACCAGGAATTCCTGGCGCCGCTCAACCCTCCGCGTTTGATCGGGCTGGTGGACCATAAGGTGCACACCAAGGAGGTGCTGCGGCGGCACGGCCTGCCGGTGCCGGATACCTTCGGGTGCTACACGCACCAGCGCGAGCTGGGACTGTTGGCACGTGAGGCCGAACGCCGAGCCGAATTCGTTCTGAAACCGGCGCGCGGCGCCGGTGGAGAGGGCGTGGTGGTGATCGCCGGTCGGGCCGATGGCCGCCTGGTGAAGGCCAGCGGGTCGAGCCTGAGATTGATGGACCTGGTGGCGCATGCGGCGGACATCATTGCGGGCGCCTTCTCGCTGAGTCAGGCGCGTGACGAGGCGATCCTCGAATACCGCTTGGCGCCGGAGCCGGCGTTGGGAGCCTTCAGCCCCGGGGGCATTCCGGACATTCGCATCCTGGTGGTGCGTGGCGTGCCGGTGATGGCCATGCTGCGACTGCCCACACGAATATCGGACGGGCGTGCCAACCTGCATGTCGGCGGCGTCGGAGTGGGGCTCGATTTGCACAGTGGCAGGGCGGTGCACGCCATTTGGCGGGACCGTCCGATTGTGGTCCATCCCGATACCCAACAGCCGTTCTCCGGATTGCGCGTGCCCGCGTGGGACGAGATCCTCCTGTTCGCGGCGCAGAGCTACGATGCCATTCCGCTCGGCTACTTCGGCATCGATATCGTCATCGATGTCAAGCTGGGCCCCTCGATCCTCGAACTCAACGCTCGTCCGGGCCTGAGCATACAGCTCGCCACCCGCCGCGGACTGCGTCGGATACTCCAGGAGTTGAAGGCGCGGGATACGGAGAAGCTGGCTGCGAAGGATCGAGTCAAAGTGGGGCTGGAGGTCGCGATGCGTGAGGCGTAATTCGTGATCCGGAAACCCGGCACTGTCACCCGTGATCGCCGCTCTTTACGCGCGAGTCAGGAGTCACGAATCACGCCTCACGCATCGCGACCCCGCGACTTGACCCGGCCTCACAATCCCTGTTTGGTTACGCAGTGTCGCAGTCACAACTGTCCCTCCTGCTCTCGCTGATGTGCGTGGCGATGCTAGCCATCGCCGGGTGGCGTCCGTATGTCGAGGAGTTCCGCGGGCGGTTGCCGCAGATCGCCGGGGCATTCTTGCTCATTGGCATTCTCGCCGTGGCGGTCTTTTATCCGGTGACGTCTTTCGGGGAAGCGGAGGAGATTGATCCGGAGACCATCTGGTTTCCCTCCCTGTTGTTCGGCCACTGTATCCTGGCCGCATTCCTGTTCCTCTGGTGGCGCCTGCGCCGAGACATTACGTTTGCCGCGTTTCTCCATCTGTCCCGGGGCGGCTGGTGGGAGAAGATCCGCCACGGGGTAATTAGCGGCTGTGGCGGCTGGGCTGTGACCGTGATGGCCACGGCTGCCGCCACCGGGGTGGTTGGTATGATCGGGCGCCTCTCGGCGCCCACCGAGGCGCCGCCGCTGATCCTCTGGCTGGCCGGGCTGCCGATCCTCTACCGATTGACTATCGTTGGTGTCGCCATGACGGTCGAAGAGGCCTTCTTCCGCGGCTTCCTGCAGCCGCGCTTTGGGCTGCTGCTGTCGAGTATCTTGTTCGCGCTCAGCCACTTCAGCTACGGACTGCCGTTCATGATCATCGGCGTGTTCACCATCTCGCTCATCATCGGGCGCACCTTCGAGCGGACGGGCGATTTGCTCCCGTGCGTCATTGCTCACGGTATCTTCGACGGCGTGCAGCTGCTGATCGTCCTGCCCTGGGCTGTACATACGTGGTCGCCCGCAGGGCCGCTGTAGCCGCTGCCGTAGCCGCAGGGCCTGCAGTAGGTAGGTGTGCAGCGGCCGATCGATTGCCGCTGACGGCATTACTTATATACGTCCAAGAGTTGCAGGCGCGTCGCCGCCAGTCGGCCGGCGATGATCTCGGCCAGGCGTTTGAAGAAGTGGTACCCCAGCTCATGGTCTTGCTCACATTTCCCGATGACGCAGCGGGCGTCGAGCACGATGACCCGGACGGGTTCAGTCGCTTGCGCATCGAACTGCCAGCGGTACGGTGGGACGAACCATGACCAACCGACGATCTGGCCGGGACCGACCGTCTGGATCGCAACGGCGCCACGGTCGGGGGTGTTGACTTCCAGCGCGACGTGACCTGACTGGATCAGATACAACGCGTTGGCCATCTCGCCTTCACGCCCGAGGAACGCTCCCGCGGGGATGGCTAAGCTTTGCACACAAGGGCCGATGGCCTTCAGGTGCGCTTCGCTCACGCCGTGGAAAAAGTCGTGCGCCGCCATGGCGCTCACCATCTCCTGTTCGGACATCTCAGCCCCTCCTCGATTTCGTACCCGTCTGCGCGCAAAGCGTCGAGCAGATTTTGAAGACGTGTCTTCGGAAGCAGCCCGGATGTGGGTACGGCTTCAGGCATATGCCGTAAAGGGTACACAAATCATGCCGGACGCTGGTCGATTTGGCACCACACCACGTTGCGTCCGGTCGGCGGCACCTTCTTCCCAGAAGTGCAATTCGCCTAAAGCGCTGCGGCAGAGGACCACCCCGGCTACCACCAGGAAAACCGGGCACGGTTGTGTCTTGTCACTTTTCGGGAAGCTCGATACCGTGCCGTCATGAGGCGTAAAGGAGTGACGGATGCAGGTGTCAGGGACGGTCGATCCCCGCTTTGAGCCAGTGCGTGATGCCTTTCGCGGGAACTTTGCCGGCCGCGGCGAGCTTGGCGCGGCGGTGACCGTGATTGTCGATGGACGAACGGTCGTGGATTTGTGGGGCGGCGTGGCGGACCGAGCCACCGGACGCCCATGGACTCCCGAGACCATGGCGATCATCTTCTCGTGCACGAAGGCGGCCACCGCGCTGTGTGCGCACATGCTCGTGGCGCGTGGACGGTTGGATCTCGAGGCGCCGGTGGCGCGCTACTGGCCGGAGTTCGCGGCGGCCGACAAAGGGCAGATCCCGGTGCGCATGCTCCTCAACCACCAAGCGGGCCTGCCGGCGATCGACCAGCCGCTGCCGCCGGAGACGATCTTCAACTGGGCCGGGATGACGGCAGCCCTGGCGGCGCAGGCGCCGCACTGGGCGCCCGGCAGCGCGCACGGGTACCACGCCATGACCTTCGGCTGGCTCGTCGGCGAAGTGGTGCGGCGGATCAGCGGACAATCCGTTGGGACCTTTTTTCACCACGAGGTGGCAGGTCCGTTAGCCCTGGACTTCTGGATCGGACTGCCGGCGGCACTCGAGCCACGGGTGGCAACCGAGCGGATGCCGCCGCCGCTACCGGAGGTAACGCCGCTGATGGCGGCGCTGCTTGATCGCACGTCGCTGACCTCAAAGACCTTCATGAATCCTCCGGGCCTCATGATGCCTGGCCAGGTCAACTCCCGCGCGGTCCACGCGGCGGAAATCCCGGCTGCAAACGGCATCGCCACGGCTCGCGGTTTGGCGGGCATGTACGCGCCGCTCGCTTGCGGTGGAGGGTTGGGAGGGGTGGAACTGGTCGACCGCACTGTCCTGAGATCCATGTCGGCGGTCGAATCCGAAGGCGAGGATCGCGTCCTTCTGCTCCCCACCCGGTTTGCTTCGGGCTTCATGAAAACCATCGACAATCGCCCCGGGGACAGCATCATCATGGGTCCGAACCCCGAAGCCTTCGGGCACGGCGGCGCCGGCGGCTCCGTCGGCATGGCCGACCCGGTGGCGCGTGTGGCCATCGGCTACGCGATGAATCAGATGGGCGCGGGCGTCTTGCTCAACCGGCGCGGCCAGGCGCTGATCGATGCGGTCTACGAGAGTCTCGGGTGACGATGCGAAGGGTGCGCACCCGTAGGCTCACTTGCTTCCGCGACCTGACCGGAGAAAGGCGACGAGGTCACGCATCTCGTCGTCCCCAAACTGCGGCCAAGTGAACCGTGCCTCGCGCATTTTCTTTTCCATAGCAGTGGCGTGGTTCCACATGGCGGAGGCCCAGTGAGAGGGAGACTCGACCGCATCCGTCGCCGCGAGATCCGGTCCCTGCCCTCCGGCGTCGTGGCATCGGGAGCAGGATTTCTCGCGAAAGATCTCACGGCCCCTGTTGGCGTCGCCGGGCTCACCCATGTACTGCAGAAAGTTCAGATAGGTGAGCAGGTCTGCCGTTTCACGGTCATCGAGCTGAGGAAACCGGATCCCATTTCTTAGCATGTTTTCCCACATCGGTGGGCCGTGGTTCCAGAGCGCCGCCGCCAGTGCTCCGACGCGTGGCTGCAGGCGCGGCTTGCCGAGGTCCGGGCCGATGGTGCCACCCGCACCCGCGATCGCGTGGCACTTGATGCATCCCTTCTCCTGGAAGAGCCCCTGGCCCGCCCGCGGGCTGGCGGGCTGGGTGTAGGCCAACTCCAGCAACCCCGCTTTGCGGGTCGCCCCGCGAATGGCGGCCACGAGGTGCCGAATGTCATCGGCCTCGAGGTGCGGGCGAGTGATCCTGAGTTGCTCCATCTTCGCGGCCATTTCCGGGCCGTGGTTCCACAGGGCCTGGGCCATGAAGAAGGACGATACGGAGTCCTTCAACTCGTCCAGGCGCGGGCCCGTCGTGCCGCCGTGCCCAGCCAGCTGGTGGCAGCGCGCACACGTGCGTTGCTCGAAGAGCTCTCGCCCGCGCTCGACCTCGCCGGGTTTGTCGAGAAACTTGATGAAGAACAGGTAAGCCGACAGCTTGCGCATCTCGTCGGGCGAAATGGTCGACCGCTCGATCTCCCGTTCGCGCATCTTCGCGATCATCGTGGGGGTGTGGTTCCACAGGCTGCCGGCGAACTGCATGAGGTCTCGCCAGGTGCCCTGCTGCCCCAGGTCGGGGCCGACGCGTTTCTCACTCTCGTCACCCCAGATGTTGTGGCAGTGAGCGCAGCCCTTCTGCTCGAAAAGGGGCTTGCCCTCGGCGACCGGCTGGCTCGGGGGCACCGTGAGCCAATCGCCGTCGCTGGCACGCGCGCGCGGCGCCAGCGCCACCATCACGAGCAGGGTGAAAACCGCACCGGTACGCTTGACCAGTCGTTTCATGCCGACCTCCCTTCCGAGTGCTGACCCTTTTTCAAGTAGGCACCGTCGGTCTCCATCGGCATTGATGTTCTCACCTCGAACGGGTTGCCGTGCTGATCAACCCGCCAGAGGAGCACGCCTTACAAGAAGGTGAGACCAGCTGGAAGTCGACGGCGTTCGGCGAACACCTGTTGCCCAGAGGCATCCATGTTTCTCCTCGTTACGGTTGTGTTGAACGTAGCGACCGCAGGTATTCCACCAGATCCCGCACGTCACCGTCGCGAAAGCGGGGCCAGGGAAGGCCGCGCTCGCGAATCTGCGCCTCCATCGCCGGCGCATGGTTCCACATGGCCGAGGAAAGGGCCAAGGGAGAAGCGAGGGCAGGGGAGCGGGAGAGATCGGGGGCGATCAGCTTCTCCGCGCCACGTGGGGCGTAATGGCAGAGGATGCAGCCCTTCTCCATGAAGATACCTTGACCTTTCACGACATCACCGGGCGGATCAAAGTACTGCAGGAAAAACAGGTAGGCGATCAGGTCCGAGACCTCTTGGTCGGAAAACTGTGGCAGCGCAATGCCGAGCGTCTGCATCTTGGTCCACATGGCCGGCTCGTGATTCCACATCAGGCCGGCCACTTCGGTCACGCTACGGTGGAGATCGGCCTTGTCGAGATCGGGTCCAATGTGGCCGCCAATTCCTCGGACACTGTGGCACTGGATGCAGCCTTTCGCCGCAAAGACCTTTTCGCCCCTCGCGGGGCTCCCGGGAACCATATACTTCTTCTCTGTACTCGTATCGCTGGAAGCGCTCTGAATGTAGGCGAAGAGGTGCGTCAGATCCCCATCGGCAAAATCCGGTCGCGCGATGCCGCTCTCGCCCATCTTGCGTGCCATCGCCGTGCCGTGGCTCCACATGGCGCCGGCCAAGAACAAGGGCGAGGAATCGCGTTTGTACTTGTCGAGCGATGGCCCCACATGTCCGCCGGTGCTGCCCACGGCGTGGCACTTGGCGCAGCCCTTGGCGGCGAACAGCATCTCGCCCTTGCTCGGGTCACCCGGCTGGTCGAAGTAGTTCAGGAAGTAGAGAAAGGCGGCGAGATCCGCCATCTCATCGGTGCTGATCGTCGGGCGGGGGATGCGCCGCTCGCGCATCTTCTCGATCATCTCGGGCGAATGGTTCCACAACACTCCCGCCAGCTGCATGACGCTCTGCCAGACCCCCGCCTTCCCCAAGTCGGGGCCCAACGTCCCCCCCTCGCCCCAAATCGAATGACACTTCTGACAGCCCTTCTGCAGGAAGACTTGCCGACCCGCCAAGGGGTCGGTGGGCAACGAGTTGGTGTTCGTCTCGGCGCCCCACGATCTCGCCGGCGCCAGAACCAGCGCGCCCAGCAGCACTGCGAAGGCCCAACCCGACAGTCGCCGTTTCATCTCTGAACTCCGGAGTGCCATGCTCACGCTGCCTCGCTCAGGCCGGGCAGATACCCCTTGATGCGGTCCACCGCCTCATTGAATCCTTTCTCCCGCCCCTCGCGGATCTCCCACACGGATACGATCGGAAAGAACTTTGAGAATAGCACATACAACAGGATAAAGCCGGCGAAGCAGCCGGCGGTGAGGGAGAACTCTACCCAGGTGGGGTGGTAGAAGCCGCGCTGGTACGGGAGACGTGGGTTGACCAGCGTCGGTATCACGATGGTAAAGCGCTCGAGCCACATGCCGATGAGCACCGCGAACGAGGCGAGCACCGTGCCGGTGACGGTGCGGTAGAGTGCGAGCACCGGCAGAGGGATAACGAAGCAACACACCACCATGGTCCAGAAGTAGGGCGCGTAGTGCCCGGTCACCTTCGCATTGAAGACCGCCATGTGTGACGGATCGGCTCCATAGTAGGTGGTCAGATGTTCCGCAAAGGTGAAGTAGAACCAGAGTAAGGTCATCACCAGGAGCAGAATGCCGAGGTTGTTGAAATGTATCGGGCGCAGGTAGTCTTCAAGATGATAGGCCCAACGGAGAATCGCCATGGCGACGATGAGTGCGGCGATTCC
>DASVHW010000184.1 GCA_036382395.1 Candidatus Binatia bacterium
GGCGTTCGGGCGAGCCCCCGCCGTGTGCGACGCGTGATGCGCGAGAACGGCTTGCTCGTGCCTCATCGCGTTGGACGCACCGAAGCCAAGCTGCACGATGGGACGATCATCACCGACAAGGTCAATGAAATGTGGGGAACGGACATGACACAGACGATCACCGTCGGGGAAGGCCGAGCCTATGTCTTCGTTGCCGTGGAACACGCCAATTCGGAAGTCGTCGGCATTCATGCTTCGCGATCGGCCAACCGCTTCGAGGCGCTGGAGCCGGTGCGTCAGGGGGTGTTGTGTCAAGAAGACGCGCGAGCGTCATGCTGTGTGAGAGATGAAGGAAGGCCCTTCGGAGCCGCTCTGCAGGGGGAGGCTTCAAACCGCCAAGAGCTGCTTCGGCCAAAACCCGCGGTGGTGAACGTCTTGGTTAAAAAAGGCGTGACTTTGATCACGTCAGGTATGGATGAGAGAGACGAGCGCAAGCAAACCTCCGATGAAGCATCGAAAGTCGCTAGATGACATCAAAACTGGGGCCTCACTCCTGCTCCAGGAAGAACATGGCGAGAACCTACTTATTGGCCATGTGGTGTCCGGTGTAGAGGAGGCGTGAATCTCATGCGGGCTCTTGCACGGAACTTGAGAACCTGGCCGACGATGCCAAGGGAAAAGGCCCAAGTGGTAAACCCGCGAGGCCGAAAGTACCGATGCGTCGGAGAGGGGCGGACTGCCTTGTAGTAGCGATGAAGCGGGGTAATGCCCGCAGAGCGAAGGGGGCAGGTCATCGGCGTTGGGAAGGAGCCAACCGTCAAAGGGAGGAGCTTCAAGTCCCAACGGAAGGCGGCAGCCTTCGTCCGGTGGCACGAGCCGGATGACGCGAGAGTGTCACGTCCGGAATCTGTGAGCGACTCGGGGTGAAATTCCCCGGGTCGACTCGGCCAGTGTGCTCTCCTGCGTCTTTGCCGTTTGCGATATTTTGTACGTCAGCCGCTGATTCATCAGAGCCCGACCACTGAGGTTTTGCGGGGAGAGGGTGCGTTTGCCGCCATAGAGTCGAGGCTACGATCAGTGGATCCAAGCGGTGCTTGCCCCACCATGCAGCCTCGTCACCGCAGCGGTGAATCTCGTGATGATGAGTACGGCAGAGCGGGACGGTGAATTCGTCGCTGACCTTGCGCCCTAACGCGCGATGCTGGGCAAAGCGAATGTGGTGCGCATCTGCGGGTTGCCGTTCGCAGACCAGGCAGGGCTGCGTCGAGACGAACTTCAGGTGGTCTTTGTCGCGAAGGCGGCGCGGCTCAGGAAACGCCAAGACGCTTTTATCGATACCGCTCGGCGTCGATGAGTGCCGTCGTGATGTGTTTCGCCGCGCTCGCTTGCGCTCTGTGGGTAGCCGCATGCTATCGGTGTCTGCTGGCCGAGCTTTCTGAGCGTCCTCTTCACCCGCATCAGCAAGCGCCGTCATCTTGGGCGCGAAGGCTTCTTCGAGCAGCCGAGCATCGATGGCGGCGAGGGTATTCTTTGCGGGTAAGATTCGGTGGGCCCAAGAAGCCAATTCATCTGGAGAGTTAAGACCTTCCAACTCGCTCAGCAGTTGGTCCCGCAAAACGGCAGATTCGGGTTCCGTGAGAACGGGTTTGCGCTGCCTCGCAGACAATTTGCCGTGCCGCCGACCAGGCACTGGCCTCACGGGCGTGCTTCCATTGCCGTTCGTACTGCGCCTTGAAGCACCCAGCGTGTTCGCCGGTGCTGGTGCCGCCAAGTCCGGCGCATCGGCGTCATCTTCACCGGCAATCCCGACCAGCGTGAACAGCGCATAGCGGCGCGCATAGGTGAGGGCGGCGCCCAGGCGATGCGGCGCAGCGGTCTCGCTCACCGGACACACCGGCCAATCCGAAGAGATCCATTCGCCTGAGGAATGGGCCAACACGGTCGTGAGCCGGATGAGCCCCGCTTCATTGTCAATGGCCGTCGTCTGCACCGCCGCGATCTCATTCCGGCCGAGGCATTTCCGCACAATATCGAGGCCGCTGGACAG
The DNA here is from genome assembly GCA_036382395.1 of Candidatus Binatia bacterium. Lineage (NCBI taxonomy): Bacteria > Candidatus Binatota > Binatia (SeqCode) > Binatia bacterium. Next base: position 2,027 of record DASVHW010000184.1, read on the forward strand.
CGGGGCATAGCGAAAGGTCCGATCCGCCTCACGTGGGAACGGCGAGCGGATGGTGGCGGTTAGCGATTTCTCCGGGTTGGTGAGCTCGGCCTGCGCCTTGGCCAGCGCCGCCGCGATCGCGCCGATGGTTTCACCGGACTGGTGCATAGCTCGCCTCCACGTCGAGGAGATCGAAGCTGATCGCTCCGGATTTGGAACGTTTGGCCTTGACGCCGTGGCCGAAGGCCTCTTTGGCATCCTCCGGCATCAGGATTTTGAGTTCCATTTTGGCCCGT
>DASVHW010000185.1 GCA_036382395.1 Candidatus Binatia bacterium
AGCAACTCGCCGACACGCTCGATGAACGTTCTGGGCTGCGGGTAAAAGGCGAGTTCCACCTCCTGCGTCGCTTCAATACCCGCGGCTTGCTTGGCCGCTTGAATGGCAGCCGTGAACCCACCAAGTTCATCAACCAGGCCGTTCTCCTTGGCTTGCGCACCCGTCCATACCCGTCCGCGACCGATATCGTTCACACGCTCCGACGTCATGTTGCGCCCGGCCGACACACGACTGACGAACACGTCATAGATGTGGTCCATCTCCGCCACGAGTTTTTGCCGGCTCTCGGCGGTCAAGGGCACAGTCAGATCTTCGAGATCGGCAAACTTGCCCCGGCTGATGGTCTCCGTGTTGATACCGAAGCGCGCCAAGAGACCCCTGATGTTCGGCCGAGCCATCACCACACCGATGGATCCCGTCATGGTCCCCGGCTGGGCGACAATCCGACTGGCGCCAGCCGCGATGTAGTATCCGCCAGAACCGGCAACGTCAGACATGGACACGACTACCGGCTTTTGCTTTCGTGCCTCCTGCGTCGCTCGCCACACCAGATCTGACGCCAGTGCCGAACCCCCAGGGCTGTCGATGCGGAAGATGATCGCCCGCGCATCCGTGTCATCGGTCGCATCCTTGAGCGCCTGACTCACGGTCTCGGATCCCATCGTCTGCCCCTGAACCGTGGTACCGCTCTCACCGGTGGTGACGACACCCACGGCGTAAACAACGGCAATCTTCGGCCCAGTATCGAGCCCCAGAGCCTTCGGATCGACTTGCTCGTAGTCCTTCATCGGAACCAGCGGCGTCTCGGCCCCCCCCAGTTCGTCATGGATGTCTTGCAGAAACTTGGTTCCGTCGCTCAGATGCGCCGCCTCGATGTCCGACGGCGAGACCGGCGCTTGATCAATCAGCGTGGCAACGGTCGCGGGTTCCAGCCCGCGGCTACGGGCGAGGGCGGAGATGAACTGTTCATTGATGCTGTCGAGGAGCGAGTTCGCCATCTCACGGTGCGCCGGGGTCATTTCCTTGTTGGCAATCATGTCGCCCATGGTCTTGTACTCGGCGATCTTCTCGACATCCATCTGGATATCGAGCTTGTCCCACACGCCGCCAAGAAAATAGAACTGCGCCACCAAACCCGTTAGTGGCGCGGTCACGTCTGGCGAGAGGTAAACGCGGTCTGCAGCGCTGGCGAGGTAGTATTCTTTATTCCTGCCACTGACTTCCTGCTCCAGCAACGCCAGCAGCGGCTTGCCGGATTTCTTGAAATCGAGCAACGCATCGCGGACGTCCTGCGCCTTCGCCCAGCCGATTTCCACTGTACTGATCCTGACGATCACGCCCTTGATGCGCTTGTCCACCTGCGCCTCGCGGATCATTGTCAGCAGATCGATCAGGGTGCGCCCACGCCGGCGCAACAAGCGCCCGAGGATGTCCTGGGGAGGTGCTTCCACGTAGCTGCCGCTCACCTCGAGGACAAGATAGCTGCCATTGGGAACCGCCGGACCACGCAGCGCGCGACGCGCGATGATCACTGCACCAGCGACGAGCACGAGAAGGATAAGGATGTAACGGGTCCGTCTGCGCATGGCCAGCCTCCTCAAGACAGAGATGCCAGAGCACGGGTCTCGTGTATTCTGGCCCTACGCTTCTTCACGTCGTCACGGCTGCGACGTTGTAGAAGCTGTGGATGATGGGCAGATCGACGCTGCCCCACACACCCTTCCAGCGGGAGTCAACTCCTTCGACAACCTGCAATGCTTGCGCGTACTGAGGCTCAGCGTGCGGAGGATGGCCGGCGAGCGTCTGCCGCAGCTCCTGTTGAACGCCTTCAATAACCATTTGCGTGTAGCGGACTAGCGGCCCCTGCGCCGCAAGCGCGGAATCGCCGAATGCCTCGAGCTTTCGAACCACTTCCCCCAGCCGTGGCAACGCCGATTCCAGCCTCTCCAGCAGGCGCGCCGCCGCCGGGGCGGAACGAGGCGGGCGGCGGATGTCGCCGTACGTCACCACGCGCCGGACGATCGCTTCCAACTCGGCGAATACCGCGCGGGCGACAGCAGCTTCGGCACCAAACCGAGCCCAGTAGCCATCCACAGCCGTTTCCGGCACCTCCCCCGCCAGCGCTGCGGCAAAGGTCACGAAATTGAGTGGGTAGGCCCAACGACTGAAGGCGCCGAACTGCAGCATGGTGATTTCAGGCACGCCCAGCCGCTTGTAGTAGTCCATATCTGCGGCGATCACGCCCCCCAGCGGCACGGCGCAGCCGCCGAACAGAATCGCGTCGCCGTAGTACTCGAACAACCGCACATGGCCGTCGAAGAGTTCGACGTAACGTTCCAGTGCGGCCGCATAACCGCGGTTCGTCCTGCAATCGGGATCGTTGAGGGCGTGGCCGTAGCACCGTTCTCGGGGGGCAAACTCAACGGTGACGTTAGGTTCGGGACGCACGGTGATCTCGGGCTCGATAGTGTCGTGGTACGCCAAATAGCACACCGGGCGTGCCACTCCGGCGTCAACCAGGGCGCGCGCAACGGCGTTGCAGACGCGCACCCCCTGATCCTGCACACTGGTCGCCGCACAGCCGGCGCAGCCGCACCATCCACCCTGCCACAGATCGGCGCCCCAAATGTGCACAGCGCGCATCTCCGGATGCTCGCGCACATATTGCACCGCGTTCGTACTCGCTGTGACCAGCGCGCCCGCACTGCTCGTGCAGAGGTTTCCATTATCCGTCCGCACCCCGTCGGATGATTGCGGGAAGTACTCAGGGTGATCGCGATACACCTCGCGCGGCAGCAGCAGCGGAATGACATGCCCGCCGTACTCGACGTCGATGCCGCGGCGCTGGAAATCGGGCAGGAGCTCTGGGATCGTCAGCTGGGTATCGAACGGATGACGAATGAAGAAAAAGGTATTGGCGCCACTCTTCGCCATCCAATCGACCAAGGCGCGATCTTCTTTGAGATGCTCACTGAGGTGTTCGGGCTGCGTGTAGTGCCACGTCATGATATCGGAGCAGTAACCGCGCACGGAAAACGTCGGAGTGTAACGCGTGGGACCGATCTCAACCGCGGGCACCGAGAGCCGCGGCACGTGTTCGTGCGCCGCGTCCAGCGACCACCGGCACCCGAATTGTTCTAGAAGCGCGTAAGCTGCCCGCAGGAGGGCGCCCGGCGAACCCGCCGCCAGCGTAATGCTCGTTGCCTCAGGCTGGATGACGAAACCGTCACCCACTTCCACCGACACCGGAACCGGAGCCGCCTGTTGTCCAAGGACGAGCGTATCCCGGCCACGCAAGGACGCAGCGGGCAAGATCGGAACCGTCGCTCCGGTCATGGTGTGTAAATAGCGCTGCAACTCTTGGGCAGCGAAGGCGACGGGAGGCCCGGCCTCTTCGGCCACTTGGATGGTGGCGTCCCGTAGCCCGGAAATACTGAAGCGTGACATCAGGCACTGTCTACCCCAGGCGTACCGGGTGTGCCAAGGGGGTGAGGGTGTCGCTTGCGGTCACCTCCGGCCTCACCTAATCTCCACCAGTCGGAACTGCGAACGATGTCCGCTCTCGCCACCAGTCTGTTGCAGTCTACTGTGACCATGGCCGTACCGTTGCTGTTGGCCGCCCTCGGAGAGCTGCTCGCGGAGCGCGCCGGCGTCATCAACATCGGGCTTGAAGGCATGCTGCTCACGGGGGCCTTTGCTGCCATGACGGCCACCTATTTCAGTGCCATGCCGCTGCTCGGCTTGGTGGCGGCCTGGTTCGGCGGTCTGCTCCTGGCTCTGCTGTTCGCCTACGTCGTAGTCGTCCACAGCGCCAACCAGATCGTCGTGGGTACTGCGCTCAACTTGCTGGCACTAGGCATCACCGGCGTAGCCTACCGGGCCATCTTTGGAATAACCGGAGCGGCACTGACAGTGACCGGATTCTCCCCGATCGCCCTCCCCTTCTTGTCGTCGATCCCCGTCCTGGGTCCATCGTTCTTCTCACAAACCGCCCTGGGCTATCTCGCCTTTACGCTGGTGCCACTCATATCGTTCGGCCTGTATCAGACGATCCCTGGCTTGAAGCTGCGCATGGTTGGTGAGAATCCGTGCGCCGCCGCGGCCCAAGGGCTCTCGGTGCGACTCACGCAACTCCTGGCACTGTCGGGATGCGGCCTCTTGGCGGGAACGGCTGGGGCCTACCTGGCCATCGCCTATTCCCACACGTTCGTCGAAGGCATGTCGGCCGGGCGCGGCTTCATTGCGTTGGCCATCGTCATCTTCGGCCGCTGGTCAGCATGGGGAATTGGGGGTGCCGCGCTCCTGTTCGGTTTGGCAACGGCCTTACAGTTTCATGTGCAAGCGTTGGGCTTGCCCATCCCGTACCAGTTTCCGCTGATGCTGCCCTACCTGCTCACGCTGCTCGTCCTGGCCGGCTACGCTGGCAAAACCAAGGCGCCGGCAGCCTTGGGAGTGCCGATCGAGGGCGAACTTCGCTAATGCCGGACAGCTCACGCCTGGTTGCTGACGTGTGTCTCGTCGTGCACGAAGAGCGAATAGAACAACAGGATCAGCATGCCGATCGTGATCCCGGAATCGGCAACGTTGAAGGCAGGCCAGTAGTAACCGCGCCAGTGGAAGTCGAGGAAATCGGTCACCTCGCCCGACACCATCCGATCAACCAGATTTCCCAGCGCCCCGCCGAGGATGGCGCCGAGCGCCAAGAGCACCCACCGCTGACCGGGCTGGACCCGGCGCACGAACGTCAGCAGCAGCGCAACGGCGAGGCACGACACCGCCAGGAAAAACGGAAGGCGCCAGGCATGCGTGCCGTGGTTCAATAGCCCAAAGGCCCCGCCGGCGTTCCGCACGTGTGTGATATGGAACACCGAGTCGATCACGCTCACCGATTCATACAGACTGAAGCGCTGGCGGATGTACCATTTGGTGATCTGGTCAATGACGAGCACGACGGTGGCAACGCTCAAAACCAGTGAGTACTTTCTCATGCGCCTGCCGCCTTGATGATGGTCACGCAACGTTCGCACAACCCTGGGTGTACGCCGTCACGGCCTACGGCTTCGCTGTAGTTCCAGCAACGCTCGCACTTCGCACCGCGCGCGCGTTCCACCTGGACCCTGAGGTCCGCAAGCAGCGGGCTGACCGCGCCCTCTGCCAAGTCCTCGGCCAGCTGCACCTGGGAGACGATGAACAGTGCCGGCAAGTCACGCGTCTCCTGCTCCAACAGGCGTCGTAAACCGTTCTTCGCGCCCAGCCGCACCCGTGCGTCCAGCGAATGCCCGATCAGCCCGGACTGGCGCGCCTCTTCCAACGCCTTGGTCACGGCTGTCCGCACCGCCAGCAGCTGTTCCCATTTCGACGCGAGTTGCCCGTCCTGTCGAGACGGCTCAGGGAGTCCGGCCAGCAGCACACTCGGCGGCCGCACACCGGACGGCAAATGCGCCCAGATTTCGTCGGCCGTGAAGGTCAGAATGGGCGCCATCAACCGCGTCATCGCGTCCAGGATCTCCCACAAGGCGGTTTGGGCCGAACGGCGGCCCGATGCGGTGGCGGCGGAGCAATACAGGCGGTCCTTGACGATGTCCAAATAAAGCGCGCTCAAATCCACCGCGCAGAAGTTGATCAGCTGCTGGACCACGAGATGGAAGCTGAAGGCGTCGTACGCCTTGCGCGCCCGGGTGATCAGCTCGGCGGTGCGATGGAGGATCCAGCGATCCAGCTCGTGCAACTCGGCATCCGGCAAGCGGTCGCGTTGCGGATCGAAATCGTAGAGATTTCCGAGCAGGAAGCGGCAGGTGTTGCGAATCTTGCGGTACGCCTCCAGCACCGGCGGCAGGAGATTTTTCGAAAACGACGTGTCGGCGGTGTAGTCGACCGAGGCAAACAACAGCCGCAGGATTTCGGCGCCGTGCGCCTTGATGACCTCGTCCGGCCCGACGACGTTGCCCAGCGACTTCGACATCTTCTTGGCGGCTTCGTCGAGGATGAGCCCATGCGTCAGTACGGCGTGGTACGGCGCCTTACCCCGAACCGCCACCGACGTAATGAGCGACACCTGAAACCAGCCACGGTGCTGGTCCACCGCTTCGACATAGAGATCCGCCGGCCAGGCAAGGTCGGGACGCTGACGCAGGACCGCTTCGTGCGAGCAACCGGCGTCGAACCAGACGTCGAGGATGTTGTTGTCGGTTTCGAAATCGTCGCTGCCGCAAGCGCAGCGGAAGCCGGGAGGCAAGAGTTCCTGACTCGAGAGCTCGTACCACGCATCTGACCCGCGCTCGGCAAAGATGTCCTCCACGTGCCGGATCACCTCCGGCGCAAACGCGAAGGTGTGGCACCCGCGGCAGCGAAATGCGGGGATGGGAACGCCCCAGGCACGCTGGCGCGACAAGCACCAATCCGGGCGTGTCTCCATCATGTGATGGATGCGGTCTCGACCCCACGCCGGCACCCAAGTGACGCGATTGATTTCGTCGAGCGCCTTCGACCGCAGCTCGGCATGATCGACGCGCAGGAACCATTGCTCGGTGGCGCGGAAAATCAGCGGGCTCTTGCAGCGCCAGCAGTGAGGGTAGGAGTGCTGCAGGCGTTCGACTTGCACCAAGGCACCGCGCGCGCGCAGCTCCTCGACGATGGCATCGTTGGACTCGAACACCCCGTGGCCGGCATAGGCACCGGCTTCGTCGGTGAAGCGGCCAGCGGCGTCGACCGGGGTCAGCACCGGCAGGCCGTATTTCTGTCCCACCGCAAAATCTTCGTACCCATGCCCTGGGGCCGTGTGTACACAGCCCGTCCCTACATCAGCCGTAACGTGCGCCTCGAAAACGAGCCGCGCCGGACGGTCAATGAACGGGTGGCGGAACACGTCGCGTCCGTCCAACCGCGCCAGGTTCACAGGAATGCGCCGGCCGCTGTCTTGGCGCCCAATCGCAGTCAGGAACGCATCCGCCAAGCGCGCCGCCACGATGGAGTACGCGTCATCCAATTGCACCGCAACGTACTCGAGATGGGGGTTCAGGCACACCGCCAGGTTTGCCGGCAGCGTCCATGGCGTCGTCGTCCAGATGATCGCCGCCAACTGGCCGTGATGGCGAGCCAGCTCCGAGGCATCATCGGGCCGGACGGCAATCGCTGCGGCGTCCTCGGCTGAACCGGAAAAAGGAAAGCGCACGTAAATCGACGGTGAGGTGTGGTCCGCGTACTCGACCTCGGCTTCTGCCAAGGCCGTACCGCACACCGGGCACCAATGTACCGGACGCAGGCCACGATAGATGAACCCTCCCTCGACCAGTTCGCGGAACACCTTGATGATCGCCGCTTCGTAGGTTGGCGCCATGGTGAGGTAGGGGTGATCCCAATCGCCAAGCACGCCGAGGCGGCGGAACTCCTCGCGCTGAATACCGAAGTACTTGTCCGCGTAGGCCCGGCAGCGTCGCCGGATCTCGAGTTGGCTCAACTGGCGCGCCTTGGCCCCAAGTTCCTTGGTCACCTGGTGCTCGATCGGCATGCCATGGCAATCCCAGCCCGGCACGTAGGGGGCCTGGAAACCCGCCATCGCTTTGGATTTTACGACGATGTCTTTGATGATCTTGTTCAGCGCCGTGCCGAGATGGACGTGACCGTTGGCGTATGGCGGCCCATCGTGCAGGACGTACTTGGGCCTTCCGGCGTTGGCCTGCAGGAGCTGCTGGTACAGGCCGATCTCATTCCAGCGGGCCAAAATCGACGGCTCACGCACCGGCAGGTTGGCCCGCATGGGGAAATCCGTCTTTGGAAGGTTAAGCGTGTCCTTATAGTCCATCGCACCCCGGCAAGCTTCTTGGACCCGATCTCATAGCAGCAGGGATGTGTCCGTTCAAATTGACATCCTTCGTGTCAGCGCGTCGCACCAGGCCGTCACCATGAGGCCAAAATGCTCCTTTGTGCTTGATCAACGCCGGATCTACCTGTTTAATCGAGTCGTTTCGACATTCGGAGGGCAGGTAGTGGCACACTATGAGCGTTTGAGCGCATTAGACGCGTCGTTTCTGGGTCTTGAGGACGAGAGCTGCCACATGCACGTCGGGGGCGTCATGATCTTCGACGCCGGGCCGTTGCGCAGGAGTACCGGCGGCATCGACATCGATCGCATCCGCCGCGCCATCCATGCGCGACTGCATCTGGTGCCCCGCTTTCGCCAGCGCCTTGCGTATATCCCTTTCGAGCGCCTCCCCATCTGGGTGGACGACGATCGCTTTCGTCTGTCGTACCACGTACGCCACAGCGCCCTACCCCATCCTGGGGACGAGCGCGTCCTGAAGCGTCTGGTGGCCCGCGTCATGTCGCAGCCCCTGGACCGAAAGCGGCCGCTGTGGGAAATCTGGGTGGTCGAGGGTCTCCAAGGAGACCGTTTCGCCCTCGTCACCAAGAGCCACCACTGCATGATCGACGGTATCTCGGCTGCCGACATCATGTCAGTGATCCTGGAATCAGTCCCGACTACGGAGATTGAGCCACCGCAGCCTTGGAAGCCGCAACCTCGCCCGAGTGAGGCGCGCCTGATCTTTGATGAGGTGCGGCGTCGTGCGACCCAGCCCATGGAGGCGTGGCATGCGGTGCGCAACGCGATCCGCCATCCTGAGGAGACGCTGCGGAGCGTGGGTGATTCCGCCGCCGGAGTCCTCGAGGCGTTGGCTCCTGCCCTCAATCCGGTGTCCAAGACCCCGATCAACGTCAAAGTCGGACCGCATCGGCGTTTCGATTGGACCGACATGCAGGTCGCCGACTTGAAAGCGGTGAAAAACGTGTTGGGCGGGACGTTGAACGACGTTGTGCTAGCGACCGTCAGCGGAGCATTAAGGGCCTTTTTCAGGCAGCGAGGGCTCGATCCGGACGAACTGGAAATCCGCGCCTTGGTTCCGGTGAGCGTACGCACCCAGGACGAGCGTGGGCGCCTGGGCAATCGGGTTACGGAATTGACCGTGCCGCTTCCGGTGAACTTAGCGGATCCGGTCGCGCGTCTGCGAGCCGTACGGGCAACGACCGCTGACTTGAAGGAGTCACGGCAAGCACTTGGCGCTCAGGTCCTGACGGCGATCAGTGATTGGACAGTGCAGAATCTGCTGGTCCAAGCGGTACGTCTGGCCTCGCGCACGCGGCCCTACAACCTGATTGTAACGAACGTCCCCGGCCCGCAGATCCCACTCTATTTGAACGGGACCCTCATGCAGACGGCCTACCCAGTGGTGCCGCTCTTCGAGAACCTCGGAATCGTCGTGGGGCTCTTCAGTTACAATGGCGGGCTCTATTGGGGCATCAACGGCGACTGGGAGCAGATTCCGGACCTCCACGATTTCGTACTGGCCATCGAGTCGTCGTTCCAGGAGTTGCAGGAGGCGGCCCGTGTGGCTAGCCACCGGGCGGCCTCCGCTTCAGCACGCAAGCGCCCGCGCCGGGCGAAGCTCGCGGTTCACGCCCGGCCGGTTCAAGCGGGATAGAACGGTACGATCCAAGACCTATCGGAGCAGTGCCGGTGCCAGCTCGCGCCACTGCCGCAGCGGCAGCGCACGCGGGTCGGGGTCGAGCACCTGCACGCACACGTGATCGGCGCCGGCGTCGTGATGGGCACGCACGCGTTTTACGATGGCGTCGATATTGCCCCACGCCACGATGGCATCCACCAAGCGGTCGCTACCGCCGTTGGCCACGTCGTCGTCGGTAAAGCCGAGGCGCTTGAGGTTGTTCACATAGTTCGGGAGCCCGAGATAGGTCGCCATGTGCACGCGGGCGATGTCGCGGGCTTTGCCGGCATCGCTTTCCAACACCACCGCCTGCTCGGGGGCGAGCCACGGCCCTTTGCCCATGATCTGGCGCGCCTGAACGGTGTGCTCCGGCGGGACGAAATATGGATGTGCGCCTGCCGCACGCTCGGCGGCGAGCTTCAGCATCTTCGGCGCGAGCGCCCCGATGACACGCACGGGCTCAGCGGTCGGGGGCACGGCCAGAAACGGGGCGGCATCCATGGCGTCGAGGTACGTCCGCATTGCGCTCAGGGGCTTCTCGTAACGGTGACCGCGCACCCCTTCCACGAGCGGCGCGTGGCTCACCCCCATACCTAACAAAAAGCGGTCTGGATACGCTTCGGTGAGTGTCTTTTGTGCCGCAGCCATGGTCATGGCATCGCGCCCAAAGATGTTGGCGATGCCGGTTGCAACAACAACGCGGTGCGTAGCCGCAAGCAGCAGTCCGGCGTGAGTAAACGCTTCACGCCCCATGGCCTCAGGAATCCACAGCGCCTTGTAACCCAGCGCTTCGACCTCCGCCGCCGCCTCTTGGGCGCGGGCCGCAGGCTGCAGCTCCAGCGTAAAACACCAAATCCCTACCCTTCCGATGTCCATCGCGTCACCCCTCACTTGATGCCGGACTTGATGCCGGAACGTTCAGGTCTTGTCCGTGACGCCGGAGTCTACCCCAGATTTTCGCCGAAACAAGCGAGCTGGCTCGAAACCTCAAACCCACTTATCTAACCGCCCGCACGGGGCGGAACTTCGGCAATGCCACCTCGTCATTGATTTTCTCGAAGATCACCTCCACCGGCATGCCGATACGAATCTGGTCGTTCGGGCAGTCGAGGATGTTCGTGTGTAAGCGCGGGCCCTCCTCCAGCTCCACGATCGCTACGTTGTAGGGAGTATCCGCGTTGAAGGCGGGATGCTGCGACTGGTGCACGACGATCCAGCTGAACACGGTTCCACGGCCGCTGAGGCGGGCCCACTCCGCTTTTTCCGATAGGCAGTGGGCGCACAGCAGCGCCGGCGGAAAACGGACGTGCCCGCAATCGTGGCACTGCTGCATACGCAGCTCGCCTCTGTGCGCGGCCTCCCAATACGGGGCACTATCTTCGGACGGACGCGGAAGGGGTTTGTCGATAGCAAACATGATCTAACTCCGAGGTATCACTCCAGGCCGCGAGGGCTCAAGGATTCGAGAGAAAGGGGCACGACGCAACCCTCGCCCCCCCGAACCCTCCTTTTTTCATCTCCCCAGTACCAGCGCGCTGTAACTCACGGTGGGCGGCGCTTCGTGAGGTGCGCCGCCGTAACCGGTAACCAGGCACAGCTCGGCATCCTTCACCTGGCGCGCCCCACAGTCACCGCGGAGCTGGCGCACGGCTTCCCGGATATGACCAAAGCCGGAGAGATGGCCTTCGGAGAGCAGGCCACCAGCGGTATTCGACGGCAGCGAGCCACGCAGGCTCAGGCTGCCGGCCGCAATGAACTCCCCCACTGCTTCCGGCTGACAGAACCCGTAGGCCACCACATCGTGCATGACGCGCGGCGTGAACGCATCGTAGAACTGCGCCACATCGATATCTGCGGGCGTCACCCCGGCCATGCTGAACGCCATCGTTCCAGCCTTCTTGCCGCCCCAGTGTCCGCCGCGGCCGCCCGCCGGGTGGATGATCTCCGATGAATGCGACTGGCCCGCCCCCAGAATGCGCGCCGGACGCTTCGGTAGATCGCGGGCGCGTTCCATCGAGGTGACAATGCAGGCGCCACCGCCGTCGGTGCTCGGGCAGCAATCAAACAGACGCAGGGGTTCGGCAACCCAGCGCGAGTTCAGGTAGTCGTCGAGGGTCATCGGCTTGCGCATCTGGGCATCGGGGTTCAGCAACGCGTGCTCGCGCCAGGTGACCGCGACGCGGCCATAGTGCTCGTCCTTGTAACCGTACTCGTGCTGCTGGCGGCGTTTGATGTGGGCCATCAGCGTGATGGCGCCAACGTCACCATACGGGACCTGAAACTCCGATCCGAAGAGCTGTAGCGCCACCCCCTGGGGCCAGTTTTGCGTGGCGAAACAGCACAGGACGCTATGACAAAAGCCCGCCTCGATCGCCGCCGCGGCGGTCTGCACCGCCCCGCATGCAGTGGCGCCGCCGAGATCCATCGTTGCGGAGAACGTGGGCTCGATGCCGAGGTACGCGGCCACGCGCGCCGCCCACCCGTGCTGCTCTCCCATAATGGCCGGCATCATCACCAGCACGCCATCGACCTCGTCACGCGCCACACCGGCATCCTCCACCGCGCGCTTGCTGGCTTCGAGCGTAAAGCCCATGGTGCTCACGCCTTGCAGCTTGCCGAAGCGCGAGACGCCGACGCCGACGATGGCGCACTTGTCACTGATGGTTCCCATCCGTCTCCTCGAAAAAGCCGTTCAGCGGTCAGCTATCAGCGCTCAGCCAGAAGCGGTTTCATTTGATTTTGCCTTGCTGACTGCTGATCGCTTTCTCCAGCTCCGCCAACACCTGCTCGCGCACTTCGCGCCGTTTGGCCTTCATGGCGAAATTCTGCGCAATGGCCTCAAGGAAGATGATTCGGCGCGGGGCCTTAAAGGGTGCGATGTGTTGTCTCGCCCACGCGAGCAGCGCCTCCTCGTTGACCTGCACCCCAGGCTCGCGCACCACCGCGGCTACCGGCACTTCGCCCTTCACTCCATGTGGAACGCCGACCACGACGACCTGTGCAATGGCGGGATGCTCGGCCAGCTTGCGTTCAACCTCTGCCGGGAACACCGAGTAGCCACCGACCTTGATCATCTCCTTCTCGCGCGCCTGGATGTACAGCAGGCCGCGCCGCCCTTGGCGCACCAGATCCCCCGTGCGGAACCAGCCGTTCTGCAACACCTGCGCCGTTGCCTCGGGGTTGTGCCAGTAGCCCGACATCAAACCCGGCGTCTTCACGACAAGCTCACCCACATCCCCTTTCCGCACCGGCAGGCCGTCGGCATCGACAATCTTGTACTGGGCGCCGCGTACGATCCGTCCCACCGTACCGTCGCCGGCCGGCGGACCCATTGCCGTGGCCAGTTGGCCAGCCGTCTCCGCCAGACCATACCCACGCACGAAACGGGGACGCCTGGTCAGACCAAACAGCTTCCGCTTCGCCGCCAAGTCGCGGAAGGTATTGATCAGTTCGTCTGGAAACGCGTCGGCACCGCCGCCCCACAGTTCGATCGAGCGGAGGTCGTATTCCCTCGCCCCCGCTTGCAGCAGCATACGATACATCGCGGGGATACCGGAGAACATGGTGACCTTCAGATCCTGTATCAACTCCAGCACTTGCCGTGGATCAAATTTCCCCAGCAACAGCATGGGAATCCCCATCACCAGCTGCAGCAGCAGAGCCTGATGCCCGGACGTATGCGCCAGCGGCATGACCAGCAAGCTGAGGTTGTGGCGCGAGGTCGGCAGGAAGGCGAAAAGCCGAGCGTACTTCCGCACCGCGAACATGAGGGCGGAATCGCTCAGCATCGCTCCTTTCGGGAAACCCGTCGTGCCAGCGGTGTAGAAAATGATCGCCAGATCGGACGGATCGAGTGGCAACGCGGGAAACGTGTCCGGTTGATCCGCGATCAAATCGCTGAGGCGGATGACACCAGGCGGGACCGCGCGTCCGGTCATCACGATCCACTGTTTGACGTTGGGAAGTTGAGCCGCACCACCGATGACGCCTTCAAATACGGAACGGTCAGTGACGAAGCTGTGAAAGCCGCAGTCATCAGCGAGATGCCGGATCTCATCGAGACGCAGCATGATGTTCAGCGGCACGGGCACGGCCCCGAGTCTTTGCGCCGCAAACTCGGCAAACGCCGCCTCGATGCGGTTGCCGGTCATCAACCCGACACGATCGCCTTTGCTCACGCCGGCTTGGCGCAGTCCATGGGCGATACGGGACACGAAACCGGCGAAGTCGTGAAAGGTGATACAATCCCCGCGAAAGAACGGGTAGTTCAATGGTTGATCGAGAAACAAGGCGGGACGGTGGCCGTACAGCTCCGCTAGCCGATCCGGCAACGTCGCCATGCTGAGCTGGTCAACTTGGCGAAAGAGAGCGCGCCATTTGTCACGAAAGGGCGGAACGGGCCAGTTCTTCTGGCGGAGGCGCGATGAAGCAGGGTTCGAGGGTTCCAGGGTTCCGGAGTTCGAGCCCTTCGAAGCTTCTTCAGCCCTCATACCCTTGAACCCTCGAACCCTTGCACCCTTGACCCCTGTTTATCCTACCGCCCTTTCCACACGGGCGCGCGCTTTTCGTTGAAGGCCTGGATACCCTCTATCGCATCCTGGGTGGAGAACACTTCAGCGGCGTAGACCATCTCCTGGTCCAGGGCCTCCTTGAGCGGCAACCCGAGCCCCCGCACCGCCGCCTCCTTCACCTTGCGCACGGCGACCGGCCCGTTCTTGCAGATCGCCTCCGCGTAGCGAATTGCGGTCGGCATGAGGTCCTTGAGCGGTACAACCTCGTTGACGATGCCATAGTGATACGCCTTCTGCGCACTGATGGCCTCTGCAGTCAGCAAGATCTCCATGGCCCATGCGAACGGCACTTGGCGGGGCAGCTTAGTGGGAGATCCGCCGCCGGGAAACAGCCCGCGGCGTGCCTCCGCTATCGCAAATGTTGCGTCTTCGGCAGCAATGCGAATATCGGTCCCCTGCAGCATTTCCATCCCGCCGGCCACGCAGGCGCCATTGACCGCGGCAATGATCGGCTTGTAAATCTCGACTTCGCGTAGCAACGCCACCAGCGAGGCGTTGACGGGGATATCCTGCCCCAGCGTTTGGGCGCCGCCCGACGCCGACAGCTCCGTGATATTTTCCGTCACGGTCTTGATGAACTCCTTCAGATCCCCGCCGGAGCAGAAGGCCTTGTCTCCCGCGCCGGTGATGATAGCGACCCACAGGTCGGGATCGTCACGGAAATCGAGCCATGCCTTTGCCAGCAAGCCGAAGGCTTCGAAATTGAGCGCATTGCGCCGTTCCGGCCGATTGATGGTGATGCAGGCGATTCGACCCCTCTTTTCGTAAAGAATTACTGGCATACCACCCCTCTCGACGCCGACGGGTAGGACTTCTAATGGACCGTTTCAATCATTTGATTGAATGCAGAATCGATGTTGCCAAGTCAAGGCGGCGGAATGCCGCCATTCTGGACCTCGCGCGCCGCCGGATTCTGCAACAACCTCAGGGACAAAATTCGCTTGACTCTTACGCATCATGC
Organism: Candidatus Binatia bacterium; assembly: GCA_036382395.1. Classification (NCBI taxonomy): domain Bacteria; phylum Candidatus Binatota; class Binatia (SeqCode); species Binatia bacterium. The sequence goes on from DASVHW010000185.1 coordinate 15,033, forward strand.
GGTTTAAAAACGCCTGCGGCGGACAGCCGCTCGCAGCCACGAGTGCAGGGATCGATATGGCGCAACGCGGTCGAACGGAAAAGGGGGAAAGCATGAGGATGAAGAGTTTTCGTGCAGGGTGGTGGGTGCTCGCGCTACTCGTCGCGTTGGGAAACGCACACCCTGCGGCGGCGATTTACCTGGACGAGCAGCAAAACATCAGCCTGCGGGCGCGCGTCTACAGCCAGGCAGCGATACGCACCGAGGACTCATCCGGTCAAACGACACCGGAAGTCAGGGCCGGCCAGCTCATCCAGCAGCGGAATTTCTTCAATCCGGAGCTGGACGCCAAACTTGCCTCGTACACCACCTGGATGAAAGACATGCAGGGGTTCCTTCCCGTGATCGCACCCGACTCCTTCGACTTCCGTCTCGCCGGTTGGGGTTTCTACGACGGCATTTACGACTACGGCACGCAGCAGTTCGATCACCAACGAAAGCAGGTCCTGACCCGATTCAGCCAGGCAACATCGCTCAACGACGTTGTCCACGGTACCGATGACGTGCTGGACCCCAGAGACGTCTTCGCCCACCAGCAGCGGGTGAACGAGTTGTATCTCAGCTACACCAAAGGGCCGCTGTTTATCCGTGTTGGCAGGCAGGCGATTTCTTGGGGAGAATCGGACACCATCGGCATCCTCGACCAGAACAACCCGTTTGATCTGACGCTGGGAGTACCAGGCGTGTTTGAAGACCTCGACGAGGCTCGTATTCCGCTGTGGACCTTACGCACGAGCTACGCCCTGTTTGATACGCTCGGTCCGCTCTCGAGCGGTTTCGTCGAAGGCTACTGGGTACCTGGCGATATCGACAATACGACCGCTATCGTGCCGATGGCCACGGTGAGCCCGTACTCCCCGCCCGTCCCAGATCCGGGCACCAACCAGCAACTAGCTTTTTTGAACGTTGGCCCTCCTCTACATCGCTTACGCTTCGTCGATCACATCCCTACTCACAGTATGGCTAACAGCCGCTGGGGTGTCCGCGCACAGACCGTTGTCGCCCGGGACTACACCGTCAGCGCCTGGATTTACACGACGTTTCCAAACCAGCCAATGCCTCGTCTCGTCGGCAAGGCGTACGCTGGCCCTGGCCCCGCAAACCCGCTTTTCATCGTCGAGATGGTTCACAAACTGGTGCCGGTGGTCGGCGTGAGCAACACGTTCTTCTTCGAACCCCTCAACGGCATCGTCCGGATGGAAGCCGAGTATTTCAATCGTGAACCGGCATTCATCCCGGA
>DASVHW010000186.1 GCA_036382395.1 Candidatus Binatia bacterium
TGCTGGCGAGTTCCGCGGCGTTTGCGGACAAATGGAACATGCCGACACGCTCGAACGAGCGGAACTATCAAACCCGGAACATCCTGCAGTTCGCCGCGGACGTGAAGAAGGCGACCGACGGCAAGGTCGACATCGTCGTTCATCCTGAGGATTCGCTGGTCAAGCAGCCCGAAGTGAAGCGCGCGGTCCAGACCGGGCAAATACAGATCGGTGAGTTGCTCATGTCCTTGCATTCGAACGAGGCCGCACTGTTCGGCGTCGACTCGGTGCCCTTCCTCGCGACCAACAACGCGGAGTACGCGAAACTTCTGAAAGTCGTGCGCCCGTTTCTCGAGGAGCGTCTCAAGAAGCAGGGCTTGCGCCTCTTGTTCGTGGTGCCGTTTCCCCCGAACTCGTTCTATACCGGGAAGGAGATCCACTCGACCTCTGACTTCAAGGGCCTGAGGTTCAGAGCCTTCAACCCGGTGACCGGCCGCCTGGCCGAACTCATGGGGGCGGTGCCGGTCACGGTGCAGCAGTCCGAAGTGCCGCAGGCGTTCTCGACGGGCGTGATCCAGGCGATGATCACCTCGTCGGCAACGGGTGTGGACACCCAGGCCTGGGACTTCGTGAAGTATTTCTACGACGTCAAGGCGATGGCGCCCTGGGATATAACCATCGTCAACGAACGCGTCTTCGGCGGCCTCGACAAGAAGACGCAGGACGCGGTCCTCGCCGCCGGCAAAATCGCCGAGGAGCGCGGCTGGAAGCTGCAGGCCGAGGAGACCGGCAAGCTCGTCGCCACACTGAAGTCGAAGGGCATGGACGTGCGCCAGCCGAGCCCCGCGCTGATGGCCGAGTTGAATAAGATAGGCGAGCAGCTCATCGCCGAGTGGTCTAAGGCCGCCGGCGAGGACGGGCCCAAGATCCTCGACCAGTTCCGCAAAGCGAACTAAGCTCGCGCATGCGCTTTCTCTACGGCGCGGGAGCGGCTCTCGCCGCGGTATGCATGGTGATGATCGCGGCGCTCACCCTGATCGGGGTGATAGGGCGGATTGTCGGCGTCGTCGTTCCCGATGCCGGCGAACTTGCCGGTTATGCCATGGCCGCCTGCTTTTTTCTGGCGCTGGCGCATACCTTTCACAGCGGCGGCCACATCCGCGTCAACCTGCTTCTCACGCACGTGAGCCCGCGCCTGCGCCGCGCTCTCGAGCACTGGTGCCTCGCGTTCCTCACGGTGATCGGCGGACTGTTCACCGTTTTCTCGATCAAGCTCGTAATGGACTCCTACGCGTTCGGCGACGTTTCGACCGGCATGATGACGGTACCGCTATGGATTCCACAGGTCTCGATGGCGCTCGGTGCGCTCCTGCTCGAGATTGCCGTAATCGAGGAGTTCGTCCATGTGCTGCGCGGGCATGAGCCCCGTTACGCGCGCAACGAAGACGCTGCCGCGGGCTATACCGAATAAGGCCTAGCCATGGACCCTCTGCTCTACAGCCCTATCCTGGCGGCCGCGCTGCTGCTCCTTCTCGCCTCCGGCCTGTGGGTTGCGGTTTCCCTGGTGGGGGTCGCGCTCCTGGGCATGCTGCTCTTCGCCGACGCACCGATCGCTCTCGTCATGCCATCGTCGATGTGGAGCTCGGTCAGCAGCTGGACCCTGACCGCGCTACCGCTCTTCGTGTGGATGGGCGAGATCCTGTTCCGTACCAAGCTCGCCGACGACCTGTTCAACGGTCTCGCGCCCTGGACGACGGCTCTGCCCGGCCGTCTCATACATGTGAACGTGATCGGCTGCGGCATCTTCGCCGCGATCAGCGGCTCCTCCGCCGCAACAGCAGCCACGGTCGGCCAGATGTCGCTGCCCGAGCTGAAGCGCCGCAACTATGACGAGCCAATCAGCGTTGGCTCGCTCGCAGCCTCCGGCACGCTCGGGCTCCTCATCCCGCCTTCGATCATCATGATCGTCTACGGCGTGTCGGCGAACGTCTCCATCGCGCGCCTGTTCCTCGCCGGCGTTCTGCCGGGCATCATGATGATGGCACTGTTCATGTCCTACATTGCGATTTGGGCACTGCTCAACAAGGACAAGATGCCGCCACCCGAGCCGGCTCTGCCTTTCTCGGAGAAATTCAAACGTCTGCATCTACTCCTACCGACGGTGCTCTTGATCATTGCCGTCATCGGGTCGATCTACACCGGGGTCGCGACCGCGACCGAAGCGGCGACACTAGGAGTGGTGGGATCGCTCCTCGTTGCTATCTTCTCTGGCAGCCTGACCTGGGCCAACTTCAAGGAGAGCCTCTACGGCGCGACGCGCACCTCGTGCATGATCGGCTTCATCATTGCGGCGGCGTCGTTCCTGTCGGTGGTGATGGGCTATGCCGGCATCCCGCGCGCGCTCGCGAGCTGGATCAGCATCTTCAACCTCTCCGCCTACGGGCTGATCTTCGCGCTGACGATCCTGTACCTGATCCTCGGATGTTTCCTCGACGGGATATCCATGGTCGTCCTCACCACCGCGGTGATCATGCCCATGGTCGACGCCGCCCACATCGACCTCATCTGGTTCGGCATATTCATCACGCTCGTGGTCGAGATCGCGCAAATCACGCCGCCCGTCGGCTTCAACCTGTTCGTCGTGCAGGGCCTCACCGGCCACGACATCCTGTACGTGGCGAAGGCGGTGTTGCCGTTTTTCTTTTTGCTCTGCCTCGGCGTTTTTATCATCACCCTCTTCCCCGAGATCGCGACCTGGCTGCCGAAGACCATGTTCAGCATCCGCTGACGGCGATCACCCCTCTTCCCAACCTCCACCAGGCCATCGATTCCATGTCACTGGCCGACCTCACGCTGCTGCCCGTCCATCAGCTCTCGCAGAAGATCGTGGCGCGGCGCCTGTCTCCCATCGACCTGACAGCGACCTATCTCGAGTGTACTTAAGTGGTCAGGATGTTCGCGATATCGGGTGCGGGGGACTTGATCTCGACGATGAGTGTTTCCTCCAGTGCCTCAATACGGTGGGCAACCTGATGAGGATGGCGGCACACATCGCCAGGCCCGAGAACGTAGGTCTTATTTCCAACGGTCGTCTTGAGTTTGCCCCTGACTACGTAGACGAGGGACTCGTGCGAGTGCACGTGGGTAGCTGAGGCAACCCCTGGCTGTAGATGGACTTCCAAAAGAGACATGTGGTCGCCTTTTATCAGAGGCTTTACGAGGAGCGCCCCTTTTGTGGGTATGCCCTCGATGGCCCTGACAACCAGCGCCTGCACGCGAGCATTCTTCGAATGGTTCAT
>DASVHW010000187.1 GCA_036382395.1 Candidatus Binatia bacterium
GCAGACGGCAGACTTCAACGCGCTTGCAAGGCGCAACGCTCATCGAACCGGACATGCAGATCTGTCGGGTAGCTCAGCCATTGCTGGCTTTCGCCCCCACAGAACCCACCGTGCGGCGTTACCGCAGTGGGCTCTTCAGAAAGGACCTGAGGCGGGTCGATCATTGCCGCCATGCCTGGTGGATCACCGGTTCCGGAAGAGGGAAGGCGATCAGGAGCTGGCGGTAATTCGCCCAGTTCATGCAGCCCTTTTGGCTACGTTTGCCGAGCACCTTACGCCAGTCCTTGACGACGCATGCCTTGAACACGCGCAGTGATCGATAATTGAAGATCACTCCGAAGTACTGATAATGACCGTTCAGCACTTGACGTAGCCACCGATGCTGTTCCCGTAGCGGAGCATGCATGCGGTGCTTCATCTCTTCTCGGATTGCCTTCAGCTTTCGAGCAAGGCGCTTGGCTTGCGTCTTCCTCTTGACCATGAACTTGTTCTTCCTGGTTTTGGCGCAGTAGTGCGTGAAGCCCAGGAAGTCGAAGGTCTCCGGGCGTCGCTGCCCAGCGGCGGTTCGCTCGTGGGCGGCGAACCGCCCGAACTCGATCAACCGGGTCTTGCCCTCATGGAGCGACAGGCCGAACTGCAGCAGCCTGTCTTTGAGATCCACGAGGAGCTGCTTCCCATCTGCCTCGAACTGACAGCCGAACACCATATCATCTGCGTACCTACAGACGATCACCGTCCCGGCTGCCCGCCGTCTTCTCCATTGGTGAACCCAGAGGTCGACGACGTAGTGAAGAAAAACATTCGCAAGGATGGGGCTGACCCCCGACCCCTGCGGAGTGCCCGACTCCACCGGTCTCCATTGGCCGCTCTCAAGGACGCCGGCCTCGAGCCACCGCTTAATCAAGCGGAGCACCCGGGGGTCGGCGATCCTGTGCGCCAGCATTCGCATCAACCATCCGTGGTCAACGGAATCGAAGAAGGTGCGGATGTCGACATCGAGCACAAAGTTCACACGCTGCGTCATCAGGGCCTTGTCTAGGGCAGCCAAGGCCGAATGCGGGCTTCGCTCCGGCCGGAAGCCGTGGCTGAACCCCAGAAAGTCGGCCTCGTAGACGGCATTCAGCACTTCGGCCACCGCGCCCTGGACGATCTTGTCTTCCAGTGTCGGAATGCCGAGCGGGCGGAGACTGCCGTCAGCTTTCGGGATGTAGGTGCGGCGCACTGGCTTGGGCCAGTACTGCCCGCTGTGGATCCTGGCGTGCAGACGCTGGAGATTGACCTCCAGATTCCGCTCGTAGTCCTCCACCTTCACCCGATCGATCCCTGGACTGGCCGCGCGTCTCTGCCGCCGAAACGCCCTTTCGAGCGCGGCAACGTCGACGTGATGCAGCAGTGCCGTGAACCGTGTCTGGCCAGAACGTCTGGCCGCCTCATTCACACGCTCGAGGTTTGGCTGCAAGGGTTGCCAGCGCTGTGTCTGGCCCTTCGCCTGCCCCGGCGTGATCCCTTCCTGCCGCTCCCTTTTCTCCATCACCTCGTTTCCTTCGGTGACTTCATCGATAATATGGAGCGGTCCGACTCCCATCCGCGATGCGGCGAACTGTGGTTGTCCCTCGTTCGTCGCCCCCATCGGAGACCAACCGATGGACGCGGATGGGCCTCATAGGTTCCGGAATGGGCCTTTTGGTCGTGACGTAGTCCCAGCCCCCGGCGGAGCATCCGGTCTCTCGCATAGCGAGACCCGATGTGCTGCTTTCGCTGGTGCGGGCGCCAGCTCTGCCTCCACAACATGCCGATTTCGGGAGTCAATTCCACACCCCGTCCAACCGCTGTCTACGCTTCGGACCCCGCGTTACCGCGACGCCCGCAAGACTCGCTCCCGTCCTGCCTGCTCGGCTTTGGACGGACCAGACTTTCACTGGCAAGCTCATTCCAGCTTTCCTATCGCACCCCGCACTGGGCTCCCCAGATGACTTTTGCGAAGACCTCCGCTTCATACCGTTGGATGCAATGTGCGAGCTGATGGGAGCTCGAACCACGGTCGATCGCTCAAATACACCCAGCTGATCCGCTGTCGTTGACCTCGGCGTTGCAGGGCGTGCACCCAGTGTCGCTGGACTTCATGGCGGATCCAGCTGAGCTTGCGGTCGCAGTGGTGCAAGGCGAAGTACTGGTAGAAGCCGCGCAGCATCACCGTGAGGTGCTGCTGTTGTTGGCGTCTCTTCCAATGTCTGTGTCCAAGCAACCACTCGCGGGCGCGAGCGAGGAACTTTCTGCAACTCTTGGTGCTAGGAATACGGATCAGGGCGAAACGCCCTGCTCGATCCTCCCCACAGACGTGCTTGAAGCCCAGAAACTCAAACGTCTCGGGCCTATGTCCGTGCTTGCGCCGTTCGACGGCCGCAAAACGCCCAAAGAGCAACAGCCGGGTTTTCTCCTCGGCCAGCTCTAGATTGAACTGCGCAAAACGTTCCCGCAATTGGCGCTGGAAATTCTGCGCGTCTCCCCAGAACTGGAAGCTTCCCACAAAATCATCCGCGAAACGCACCAAGTACGCCTCGCCCTGGCACTGTGCTTTGAATTTCTTTTCAAACCACAGGTCGAGCGTGAAGTGCAGGTAGATATTACTCAGCACAGGCGATATTGGGCCGCCTTGTGGCGTGCCCTCATTGGTTGAAATCAGTGCCCCATCAACCATCGCCCCGGCCTTAAGCCATTTTCCAATCAGCTTAAGAATTGCCGGGTCGGCGATCCGGTGGGCCACCATCTTGCGCAACCACTGATGACTGATGCGGGTGAAGTAGCTGCGAATATCGGCCTCGAATACGTGGTTCACCTTCTTGGACACGATTTGCAAGCGCAGCGCCTGCAGAGCGTGATGAGGGTTGCGCCCCGGTCGAAAGCCGTAACTGCAGTCGAGGAAATCCGCTTCGAACACTGCCTCGATAATGCGCGCTACCGCTCGCTGCAGCAGCCGATCCGCGACCGTGGGGATCCCCAAAGGGCGCGTTCCGGTTTTGCCTGGCCCTTTGGGTATTTCAACCCGCCGAACCGGTGGCGCGCGATAGGCGCCTGCTCGAAGTTGTGTACAAATCTCCTCGACCCGCTGCTTCAACTCGCTCTCAAACTGCTCGGTGCTCTCCCCATCGATCCCACTGGCCGCGCGCCGGTTCATCATGCCCCACGTTTCCGTGAGGAATTCCGGCGTCAGCAAGTGCGCCAACGAGGTGAATCGCACCGTGCGATCCAGTTTGGCCTTCTTCGCTATCTGACTCAGTTGCGTTGACATCATGTTCCTGCCTCTGTGAGTGCGGGTGATGTTTCCCGACAGTCAGCCTTCATCTGCTTCGCCGCTTCCCCGTGTACGCAGTTTTCCTGCGCTCTGAGTACTACCAGCGAATCCGACTTCCACTGCAGCGTCTGCCTTTCTCAGGAATGATCCATTCGTCCAGCATACTCCGCTCGTTTCCGCTCCGAGCCGAGACCACAGTGGATCTCTCAGGTTCCTCAATGCTTCCGTTTCCGAACGTGCCGTGCTCTCTGACCCCGCCGCAGTCTCCGGTCACCATCGCCTCTTGCGGTGACCTACTATTGCCTTCCAGCCACTACGACTCTGTCGGCCTGCGGTTTATTATCATCACGAGGCTCAATCGCTTCACTTGCGTTACGGCCCGCTCGTCGCCCGTGCCTACGCTTAACTCATGTCGTTGCCTCCATGAGACCAAGGCTCGATTCCCGGTGGGGCGGCTCGTTCCCCTTTCCGGTGCGGGAATTTCGCCCGCTGGAAGCATCAGGCTTT
>DASVHW010000188.1 GCA_036382395.1 Candidatus Binatia bacterium
GTCGGGCGCAGCGGCGCCGGCAAGTCGACGTTGGTCTCCCTGATTCCACGTTTCTATGATGTCGCCGAAGGTGCCGTGTGCATCGACGGCATCGACGTGCGCCGCCTGACCCTCGCCAGCCTGCGCGATCACATCGGCATCGTGCCGCAAGACTCGATCCTCTTCAGCGGTACGCTGCAAGAAAACTTGTTGTACGGCAAGCCGGACGCGACCGAGTCCGACGTGCTGGCGGCGGCCCGTGCCGCCAACGCCGACGAGTTCATCGCTCAACTTCCGGACGGCTATCTCACGGTTGTCGGTGAACGTGGTCTGCGCCTGTCCGGCGGGCAGCGACAGCGGATGGCGATCGCGCGCACGTTCTTGAAGGACCCTCGGATCCTGATCCTCGATGAAGCCACCGCCGCGCTCGACTCCGAGTCGGAGAACTTGATCCACGACGTGCTGCGCCGCTTGATGCATGGGCGCACGACGTTCATCATCGCCCACCGGCTGTCGACGGTGATGAATGCGGATCGCATCGTGGTGATCGAGCGGGGCGCGATTTGTGAGGTGGGCCGCCATGCGGACCTGCTGGCGCGACGGGGCGTGTACAGCCAGCTCTACGAGGAACAGTTCCGCCCTGGCAGTGTCCGCAGCCTCATCCCGGGAGACCAGAACGGGGAGGCTCGATGAGGACGTGTTCGGGGTTGTCCGCGCTTGCAAAAGACGGTTAATCCCGCAACTCTGCGGCTTCGTGGCGATGGGATGGTGGAAATTCTTGGTGATCATGTGACCGGTGACGGGTTGTGGGTGCTATGAAGTCACCGCTCCTTCGATTCACGTTGATCTTCTTCGGCTCGCTCCTCGGCTTCAGCGTGCTGAGTGTAGCCACGGAGCTGCAGAACCATCTGCATGTGGCCGAAACCGCGTTCGCCTCCTCGGCCACCTGGATGGCGCGGCGTGTCGGCAGCGCTGCCGCAGTTCACGACAATCTGATTACGGTGAACGGCTTGAGTCTGAACATCAATCACGAGTGCACCGGCGTCTTCGTGCTCTTCGTGCTGGCCAGCTTCATCGGTGCCTATCCGGCACGAATGAGCGCCAAGGTGGTCGGGATTGTGATCGGCGTCTCGATGCTCTCTCTGATCAACATGATCCGGATTGCCACCCTGGTGCGTGTGGTGGAGTTTTATCCCAATCTGTTCGTGTACTTTCATGAATACGTGTGGCAGGGAGCCTTCCTCATGCTGGTGACTCTGTACGCGGTCAGCTGGGTCGAGTGGGTACGCCGGTGAAGGGGCGGTTTGCTGCGAAGTTTTTGCTGGCCTTTGCCGCGCTGCTAGTGCTGTGGTGGTGGGTGGACTTCGCCGATCTTTACCGCATCGCGGTGTTGAGGACCGTGCAGCTGTTGAGCCCCGTCGTCAACGGCTGGTGGTTGGAGTTTGACCGTCCGAATCCTGTCGGCGACGTTGTCTTCCGCGCGGGGAAGCAGCAGCTCGCCATGCTGTTGCAGTTGCCGGCCCTGTCGATGGGGCTCGTGCCCCTGCTGTCATTGATACTGGCGACGCCCGGTTTCGGCCTCAGGCAGGCGGCGATCCGTAGCGGGCTCGGCGCGGTGCTGTACTTCACCCTCGATGTCGCGGTGATCCTCGCATACCCCTTCATCATGGACCGGCCGAACATCGTCAAGGACACGCTGGGTGTCTTCACTGGCTTGATGGCGTTTGTGGTTGCGCCGCTGGGGCTCTGGTTCGCACTTACCTATTCGGCCTTGCGCCCGCTGTGGGAGTTCACCCCGAGACGGCAGGACTCGCGAGGCAGCGTCTCGGACCCTATCAAGCACCGCTAGCCCTGGGCCAGGCGGCCGTGATCGCCATTTACTAATCAGGAGCAGAGTGTCAGAGCTTGGAGGCGCCGACCAGGCTGAGCACGTCGTTGCACCCGTCTTCAATCATTGAGGCGCGTGCATCGCGCATCAGCTTTTCGACCGGGTACTCGCGGCTGAGCCCGTTCCCGCCAAAGATCTGTATGGCGCTGCTGGCCACCTCAAAGGCGGTGCTGGTGCCGAACACCTTCGACGCAATCGAGTACTGCACCTGCGGTGGGTTGGTGCCGTTATACAGCATGACCCGCCATGCCAGTGAGCGCGCCGCTTCCACCTGCATGAACATTTTGAACAGCCGCGCTTTCACGCTTTGGTGTTCGAAGATTGGGAGACCCCCCTGGACTCGCTCCTTGGCGTAGGCCAGTGCATGCTCCAACGCCGCGCGCGCGAGACCCACGAACAGGGCGCCCATCGAGGCGTTGGCGAGGGCCAGCACGGCCTCCACGACCATGGCATACGCATCCGCCCCGACCACCATGTAGTCGGAAGGGATGCGGACGTCGTCGAAGAAAATCTCACCCTGATTGAGGGCGCGCTGCCCCAATTTGTCGAGCGGCTTGCCGCGGGAGACGCCAGGAAGATCGAGAGGGATGAGGCACACACCGCCACCCATGAACCCTTGTTTGGGCTCGATCGTGCAGAACAGCGTCGCCACGTTGGCGATGGTACCGTTTGAGACCCACGCCGATTTCTGGCCGGAGATGATGTAATGGTCCCCGTCGCGGCGCCCGATGCAATTGGGCTTGAGCTTCGGATCGGCGAAATGACGCTCCGTCACGGTCAGGGAATCGCTCCCATGATCGGGTTCCGTTATCGCCCAACATCCGATCTCGCGGTTGTCCGGCCCGCCGAACCGTTCGATGAGTGCCGGTCGCCCAGACATTTGCGAGAACAAGTGGTGGAAGCCGGAGACGCCGAGGCTGATGGCGAGCCCGGAATCGCCCCAGCCGAGTTCCTCGTTGATCAGAAAGCGTATGCGTGCCTGCTCCATTGGTGATAGGTCACCGCTTCCCGTCTCGAGCACACCGAGGTGGAGGTCGAAGTATTTCTTGAACACATCCCACAGGACGGAGTCCGGTGCGATGACGGCAGCGGGGTCCGGTAAACGGTCAAGCGCCGCTCCGGTGGGACGCATTACCTCTAGTGCGAAACGGCGGGCCGTATCGCGAATCTCGCGCTCCTGATCCGTGAGGCTTGTTTCGAGATCAACCAATGGCATCGGGAACCTCCTCTGCGTTCGTTCCTGGCACTACCGCTCAATTCCAGGGCAGCGAGCAATATCCTACCGACCGGTAGGACGGGATGACCGATGTCATCATTCAAGCTGACTGGCGAGAAAAACTGCGGCCGCGTGGCGGTGCGAGGTGAGGTGAGACCCGAGCCGGAGCAGCTTGGTGAAGTCCAGCGCCGTCACACCTCCGTCGACTCTCCAGGCTTGAGGTCGATGATCTGGAGCCCTGGGATGTCGGCGGTCGCCTGCCGCAGTGCCGCCGGCGTGCCGGTGAGCGCTGGGAAGGTGCCGTGGTGCATGGGGACGACGCGTTTGATGCCGAGGAGCTTGATCGGCTCCGGCTTCGGTGGCCCCAGCGGTGCGGTCGACATCTCAAGGCAAATCCAGCAGAAACGCGGACCAGTAATCGCTGAACGCTACCTGTCCGGCCGTACCCACGAGCCTCCTGTTGTCAGCGGCGATGCCCGTCACATCGGCCGGGGCCCCGGTCGTCGCGAAGGCATCGCGGTGTTCGGCTCCTCCTGCTTGGCCCTGACTGCCTCCTTGAACTGTCCACCGTCAAGGGCGTGCAGCTGGAGTTGCTCTTCGCTCGCGGCCGAGCTGAGACTCCATGTGCTTGAGGACGAAGCGCATCGCCGCGGGCTCCACTTTGGCCGGTCCCGTGAAAGCCTGGTCGAGGGCGGCGACCACGAAGAGATTGAGGAGGATCATGCCCGCGAAGAAGGCCGTCATGAACGCCTGCCGCCCGAGATGATCGAGGCCGAAAAAGAAGCTGAAGCCCACCGTGAGCATTCCCCCGGCGATGAGCGTGAACCAGATCAGGCCGTTCAGCTGGCCCTGGCCAAAAATGAGGCGCCGGCGGTGGCCGTTACTGACGTCGTCCATCCCTCCCAGGACGGCCGCGTAGAGGGCCTTGTCCCGCTCGGTCGCCGGATTCATGGACGAGACCAGGTCCCACAGGTGTTGGTAGGCCTGCCGCGTTCTGGGGCCCTCCTCGCCGGAGGGAATGCACGCCCACTCTTCCTCGATGACCAGGCGCCCGTACTCGATGACGGTTCTTCGGAACTCGTCCCTTTCGGGAACATCGAGGCCTTGGGCGATCCGAAACGTGTCGTTGAGGCTGTTTGCTTCCGCGTCGGCCACGGCCTGGGCCTCGTGGTAGCGTTGCCACGCCGTGACGACGGCGAATGCGATAAGGACAGCATACAGCGTTCCCATGATCTGCAAGACGTAGCCAGCCAAGTCCTTGTGCTCCTCGCGGAAGTGGAGCCCGGCCAGTTTCCGGGCCGCAAAGATTCCCACGAGGCAGAGGGCCAGCCCACCCCCTATGATCGACACAGCAAGCGCGTAGATGGACATCTGTAGTCTCCTCCCGAGCGGCACCTCTATCTTGCGGGTTCGGCGCCGAGTTGCCCGGCTCCCTTTCCGAAAGCCGGAATGCCAAAGCAGATCAGAAGGGACACCACGCAGGCGCAAGCCCCGAAGAGATAGGCGTCGCTGAACCCGGGCACCCAGCGTGCCGCCTCCGGCGCGAGCGCAGCGGCCTTTCCCGGGGCGGTTCCCCCCTCTGAACGGGCGTCACACCTCCGTCGACTCTCCAGGCTTGAGGTCGATGATCTGGAGCCCTGGGATGTCGGCGGTCGCCTGCCGCAGTGCTGCCGGCGTGCCGGTGAGCGCTGGGAAGGTGCTGTGGTGCATGGGGACGACGCGTTTGGTGCCGAGGAGCTTGATCGCCAGAGCCGCTTCGCGGGGCCCCATGGTGTAGAGGTCTCCGATCGGGAGGAGGGCGATATCCGGCTTGTACAGCTCGCTGATCAGCTTCATATCGCCGAACACATTCGTGTCGCCGGCGTGATAGATCCGCGTCCCATTCTCGAACTCGATGACATAGCCGCACGGGTCGCCGCCGTAGATGATTTGGCCTTCGTCGAGGATGCCGCAGGAGTGATCCGCATACACCATGGTCGCGGAGATGCCGGGTGCGATCTCAACGGTGCCGCCCTTGTTCATCCCGACGCAATTCTCGACGCCTTTGCGCCCGAGCCACGCGGTGGTTTCGTAAATGGCCACCACGGCTCCTGGCTTGACCGCGCGCGCGATTTCCACCGCATCGCCGATGTGGTCGAAATGGCCGTGGGTGATGAGGATGGCGTCGAGCGGTCGGTTCTCTTTCTCCGCATCGGGGCAGGCAGGATTGTTCCGCACCCACGGATCAATCAGCAGGGTTTTGCCTTTTGCACTGTGGATGCGGAAGGTGGAGTGCCCAAGCCAGGTAATTCGAATCGCAGGCTGTGCCACGGTGGTCTCCTTTCCCACTCTACCAGGACACCCGATCGCAGCGCTAGGTGTCGGACGATGATGACGTGTCGGTCGATCTTCAATTCGTCACAGAGGTCCAGCACTTCAAGGGTGCGATCCGGTGCTTCCACCCCGACGTCTGCAGGGTCCGCTCCTGCCCGTCGAGTATTTGTTCCTTGACCTGACGCTAGGCCCGCTGCACCTCGACGGTGGTGCCGCGCGGCCCGTGACTGGGGGCGTAGCTGAACAGCCGGTAGTGTAGGTGGCCGTAGCCCCCGGAGATATGCTGTGGCTTCCACGGCGATGGGACCGCCTCTTGGCTCTGCATCCAGTCCTTGAACTGATGATTCTCCCACGCGTGGTAAATGACCACCTGGCCCGGCTGCAACTGCGGACTGGGTTTGACGTGGATGTGGAAGGAGCCAACGTCGTTGAAGACCCGGACGTAATCGTGATCATTGAGGTCCCGGGCCTTGGCGTCGTTGACGTTCATGTACATGACGGGCTCGCCGCGTTGGAGGCGGAGCATGTGGCGTTGGTCGCGCCAGATCCCGTGAATCGACCAGCGCGTATGGCCGCCGGTCAACCGCAGCGGATAGTTGCCTCCGGCGGGCGGCGGTTCTTTGTGTACCGGAAGGGCCTCGCCGGTCTCCATGTACCAGGGATGCTCGAGCAGAAACTGTTGCCGTCCGGAGAGCGTCGGCCAAGGCTCTTTCTTTTCCACAAACCACTGCTGCGGGTACACCGTGTTGCCGGGCTCGAAGTCGCTGCAGATGGCGTTGTGCGGACCGTAGCGGCCGATGGCCTGGATCGGCAGGGCGCCGAGTTCCTTCGCGTCCTTCCAGGTGTAGCCCTGTGTCACCGAGGAGTTCTGGATCATGTGATCCATCACTGCTTCTTCGTTGTCGGCTTTCATCAAGCCGTCCATGACGTACTTCTCGAAGAAGTTGGCGTAGTCGCGTTCGATGCCGTAGTGATCCTTGAAGGGTTTGACACCGCGAGCGCGGGCGCGCTCCTGGAACTTCTCCGCCAGCATGGCGAAGACGACGAACTCGGACTTGGCGTCCTCCATCGGTTTCACGGCCTGGTCGGCGAAAATGACGTACGGCACCAGACTCTGCGGATACTTGAGGCCGATCTTCTCGTAGTACGCCGCGGCCGGCAGCAAGATGTCGCCCTCCAGGCCGGTGGAGGACATGCGGAAGTTGAGGTTCACGATCATCTTGAGCTTGGGCCACAAGTGTTTGCGGGCGAGTTGGGGCACCGGCCAGCGCCGCAACGGGTTGGCGCCGGTGTGGAAGTAGACACGCGGGGGCCGCTCGGGTGGCGGCGAAACCCGCATCCATTTCTTCTCCATGGCCTCTTTCACATACTCGGCCACGCCACGGGGCAACGCTGGGTCGTTGAAGTCCTTGCGATCGCAGACTTCGTTCATGCCGCCGTGGACGTAGAGGAACGGCAGCGTCGGCGTGAACGGCCGCTCCCAGCTGTGCTTCTCCAAGAACCCTTCAAAGTCGCGGGTCTTGAAGGTCATCAGCTTCATAAGCATCTTCTGGTAGAAGGGGATCTCGACTTCGTTGGAGATCTCGTTCAGGGCGTCGATGCTGTACCAAGCACCCGGCCGTATGCCACCACCACGCTTGCCCTGATTGCCGGTGAGCGCCATCAGCAGGCACATGGCCCGCTGCGCCAGGTCGGAGTGGTAATGTTTGCAGGAGCCCCAAGACGCGAAGATCGACGCCGTTTTGGCCTTGGCCATCTCCCGCGCTACCTGGCGGATCACCTCCGCCTGGACGCCCGTGATCTTGGCCGCCTTCTCCGGGGTGTACTGCCGCAGGTGGTCCGCGAGCACGTCCAGTAGAGGTCGGACCGAGACCTTCTTGCCGTCGGCCAGCGTTGCGGAGAACCGCCCGTGCAGCGCCGGCTTGATGGCGCCGAGGTGCAGGTCCTGCGTCTTGTTACCCTGACTGCCCGGTGTTTCGGCGAGCCGCTTGCCGGCCTCGTCCCAGAAGTAGAAGATCTCGTCGTTGCCGTTTGCCTGCACGTCTTTCTGCCGCAGGTAGCGGCCGGTGTCTTCGCGCACGAGAAAGGGCAGGTCGGTCTGTTCCTGGACGTAGTCGGGCTTGAACAGATTCTCGCTGATGATGACCTGCGCCATGGCGAGGCCGAGGGCGGCGTCGGTGCCCATGCGCGGGTTGAGCCACACGTCGGCATGGATGGAGCTGGCGTTGTAATCGGGTGCGATCGAGACGACCTTGGCTCCCTTGTAACGTGCTTCCAACATGAAGTGCATGTCCGGGATGCGGGTGTACACCGGGTTGGCGATCCAGATCACGATGTAGTCGGAGTTGAACCAGTCGTCGGAGGTGCCGTCGGCGTTGAAGTTGCCCCATGTCTGAATACATCCCATGGGGAGATCGCCCACGCCTGCCCAGGAGTCCATGACGGTGGCGCCGAGCATCCCGAAGAATCGCATCTCCGCGCTCGTGCCCGTGCCAAAGTCGATGTTGGTGGTGCCATGGTCGTAGACGACGCAATCGGGCCCGTCCTTCAACGCTACGTCGAGCAGCGTGTCCGCCACCTCGGTCAGCGCCTCATCCCAGCTCTGGCGCTGCCACTGGCCCGAACCACGCTCGCCCTTGCGCTTCAGCGGGTACTTCAGGCGCGACGGTTCATACATGAGTTGGCTGTAGCAGGCACCCTTCTGACAGCCGCGCGGGTTCATGTCCGGCACACTCGGATGGCTCGGTTTGTAAATCGTGTTCTGCTCTTCGCGCCAGACAATGCCGTCCTTTACGTACAGGTTCCACGAGCAGGCCGCGATGCAATTGGTACGGATATGGGTGCTTTTGACAACCTTGTCCCACGTCCATTTCCCGCGGCAGACGTCCTCCCAGTGCCGGTAATCGGGCACGGGGGGTTTGGCGAGCGCTGACGCGTCTCCCGCAGTCCCATTCCCTTCGGCTGCAAGGGCGAATTGGAGATTCGAAAGCGTGAGGCTAATTGCGGCGGCGCCAGCACCACGAAGAAAATTTCGACGAGTCAGTACCATCATCACCTGCTCCGAGGGTTGTGGGTGGGCTGAATGGGCTCTTGAGGTCGCATTCTTGGTTTCATGCCGTTGTTGCAGCAGTCTCCTATCCGCCTACCAAATGGTCGGCAGGCTGGACATGACTATTGCCGACGACGGAGATGACCTGTGTCACATAGAGGGGCGAGAGGGGCCGGTCCTGCCGACGCAGAGCTCAAAACGGCTTCACGCGCACGCCTTCATGGATCTGATCGCCGGGCCCATGGCCTCACGGCTCATCCAGAGAACGCCGAACCGTTTGTTGTCGGGGAAAACGTCCGTGCCGCGGATCTCATAGACGTATTCAGGTGACAGTGCGACGCCAACGATCCGCAGCCGTTCCCAATGGCCGTTGAGAACCGCGTCGACTTCCCACTCCCCGAGTGCCCAAGCAACACGACGAACTCGCTGCGGTACAGGTCGAGATCCACCGAGCGAAGCGCAAGAACCTCCACATCCCCCCAAGCGATAGATCTTCGTCAGCCCACGGGCTCGAAACACAACCTCGACGGAGGGTGTGAGGCGTGGAAGCAACGCAGCCACAGCACCGACAGTATAGCGGAAGTCGGCGGCCTTCTGGAAAGTCCATTCAAGCAGCAGAAAATGAAGCTGTTTCATTGCCTATTCTTGAATTCCCTGTGCCTGCATACTAAGAGACGCGTGTCCCGATCTGTGACGGTCGGGATACGCGTCTATGAGCCTCAAAGAAAATATCGAGCAACTCGAGCGGTTGCACAGGGAAGCTGAGCTCGGCGGTGGTGAAGACCGTATCGAGCGCCAGCACGCGTCCGGTAAACTGACCGCCCGCGAGCGGGTCGAGGTCTTGCTCGATCCCGGCTCCTTCGTCGAGACCGACAAGTTCAAAACCCACCGTTGTATCGATTTCGACATGGACAAGAAGAGAATCCCGGGCGACGGTGTGGTGACCGGCTACGGCACCATCGATGGTCGGTTAGTGTACGTCTTCTCCCAGGATTTCACCGTGTTCGGCGGCAGCCTCAGCGGTGCGTTTGCCGAAAAGGTCTGCAAGATCATGGACCTGGCGGTGAAGACGGGGGTGCCGGTGATCGGCCTGAACGATTCGGGCGGCGCGCGCATTCAAGAGGGCGTGGTGAGCCTTGCCGGCTACGCCGACATCTTCTTGCGCAACGTGCTGGCGTCCGGGGTGGTCCCGCAGATTTCCGCCGTCATGGGACCATGTGCCGGCGGGGCGGTCTACTCTCCGGCCATGACCGACTTCATCTTCATGGTCGAGAAAATCGGCTACATGTTCATCACCGGCCCCGATGTGATCAAGGCGGTAACCCACGAAGAGGTGACGAAGGAAGACCTCGGAGGCGCCGTCACGCACAATACGCGCAGCGGTGTGGCGCATTTCTCGGCGCGCAACGACCGCGAGTGCATCGCCATGGTGCGCGAGCTGTTTTCTTATATCCCCAGCAACAACCTCGAGGATCCCCCTTTTGTCCCGACCGACGACGATCCTGCCCGCCGCGACGAGAAGCTGCGGTCCGTCGTTCCGGACAATTCCAACAAGCCGTACGACATTCAAGAAATCATCAACGCCGTCGTTGACGACCGCCATTTCTTCGAGGTGCAACGCGACTACGCCAAGAACATCGTCATCGGCTTCGCCCGCTTGGGCGGCCGCTCGGTCGGCATCGTCGCCAACCAGCCCGCTTTTCTCGCCGGCTGCCTTGACATCAACGCATCGAAAAAGGCGGCCCGTTTCGTGCGCTTCTGCGATTGCTTCAATATTCCGATCGTCACCTTCGTGGATGTCCCGGGTTTTCTCCCGGGCACGGCACAAGAATACGGTGGCATCATTACCCACGGGGCAAAGCTCTTGTACGCGTATTGCGAAGCGACCGTCCCCAAAGTGACGGTGATCACCCGTAAGGCGTACGGCGGTGCCTACGACGTGATGTCCTCGAAACACATCCGCGGCGATATCAACTTCGCCTACCCGACGGCCGAGATTGCCGTCATGGGTCCCGATGGCGCTGTGAACATCGTGTTCCGCAACGAGTTGGATGGCGCCAGCGATGCGGTGGCCGAGAAGGAACGGCTGGTCGCCGATTACCGCCGCACCTTTGCCAACCCGTTTAAGGCCGCCGAGCTGGGCTACATCGATGAGATCATCATGCCCGAAGATACCCGGCCTCGACTCATTCGGGCGCTCGAGATCCTCGAAAACAAGCGGGACAAGAACCCGCCCAAGAAGCATGGGAACATTCCGCTGTAACGCTTACTGGTTCCCTCTCCCAGTGGGAGAGGGAGAAGACGTCCGATGTTCAAGCGTATCCTGATTGCTAACCGCGGCGAGATCGCCGTCCGCGTCATCCGCGCCTGCCGCGAACTCGGCATCGAGACGGTGGCGGTGTTCTCCGAGGCGGACCGCACGGCATTGCACGTGAAAGAAGCCGATTACGCCTACCCGATTGGTCCGGCGCCAGCGAGAGAAAGCTACTTGGTCATTGACAACATTTTGGGGGCGGCGCGCCAGAGCGCTGCGGACGCCATTCACCCGGGCTACGGCTTTCTGGCCGAGAATCCTGTATTCGCCCGGCGTTGCGCTGCCGAGGGCATCGTCTTCATCGGGCCGAGTGCCGAGGCCATGGAACAGATGGGCGATAAGGTCTCGGCCCGCACCTTGATGCAGAAGGCCGGCGTGTCGGTGGTCCCGGGTTCTGGCGGGACACTGGATACGGCGGAAGAAGTGGTCGACGTCTGCAACCGCATGGGATACCCGGTGATGCTGAAGGCTGTTGCCGGCGGGGGTGGCAAGGGGATGCGACTGGTGCACAAGGCCGACGAGCTGCAGTCGGCTCTGCGTGCCGTGCGCTCAGAAGCCAAAGCTTCGTTCGGTGACGACCGCATGTACGTCGAGAAGTACGTTACCAAGCCGCGGCACGTTGAGGTCCAGGTGATGGCCGACCAGTTCGGCAACACCGTGCACCTGTTCGAGCGGGAATGCTCGATCCAGCGCCGCCACCAGAAGGTCATCGAGGAGTCTCCCAGTCCCGCGATCAATGACCGCATCCGGGCCGAGATGGGGCAGGTGGCCGTCCAGGCGGCCAAGGCCGTGAACTACGTTGGTGCGGGAACCATTGAGTTCCTTGTCGATGCTGATCGCAACTTCTACTTCCTGGAAATGAACACCCGCATTCAGGTCGAGCACACGGTGACCGAGATGATCACGGGGGTCGATCTGGTGAAAACGCAGATCGAGGTAGCGGCCGGCAAGCCGCTGCCGTTCCGCCAGCAGGACTTGGTTGCCCGCGGGCACGCGATCGAGTGCCGCGTCTACGCCGAGGATCCGTACAACAACTTCTTCCCTTCACCGGGCAGGATCGCATTCTTGCAGGTGCCGGGTGGCATCGGTGTGCGCGACGATAGCGGTGTGTACCAGGGCTTCGAGGTCACCGTGTATTACGATCCTATCATTTCCAAATTGATCGTGTGGGGTAACACCCGGGACGAAGCCATTCGGCGCATGCGCCGCGCCCTGCAGGAGTACAGCATCCACGGCCTGGTCACCAACCTGGCCTTCCACCGGTGGGTGCTCGAGCATCCGCGCTTCCTCGCCGGCGACTTCGACACCAACTTCATTGCGCAGGAGTTCCACGGTTTCAAGGCGTCCGGCGAGCCGGCGCGACGTGACGCTGCGCTGACAGCGGCGGCCTTGGCGCAGCGTGACCGCGAAGTGGAACGGGCGACGCGCTTGGCCGCCACGACGGTGCCGGGCCGCCGGTCCGTGTGGAAGGAGGCGGCGCGTCGTGGGGGGCTGCGCAACTGATGGCCTACCTGGCGGAACTTCAGCAGCAGACGCACCGCATCGAGATTCACGTCGCCGGCGATTCGGCTTGCACCGTCGAGATCGATGGGATCCCGCGTGCCGTTGACAGCCGCCGCATCGGCCCAACCACATACTCGTTGCTCATCGACGGGCGGTCGGTGGTGGCGGACGTCTCGGCCGATGGCGATGACTACACCGTGTCCATTGCCGGTGAGATTTTCCGCTTGCGGCTGGTGGACGAACGTCGGCGCCAGGTGGCGCTGGGGGAGCCCGAGGAGGAAAGGGGCCGCCGTGAGATCCGCGCGCTCATGCCCGGCAAGATCGTCGACATTCTGATACAGGTAGGCGATGTGGTGGTCCGTGATCAGGGCATGCTCGTCATCGAAGCGATGAAGATGGAGAACGAAGTCAAATCGCCGGCTGCCGGTGAGGTGAAAGAGGTGTTCGTGCAGCCGGGCCAGGCGGTCGAGGCCAACCAGGTCCTCGTCGTGATCGAGTGACGGCAGCGGGCCAAACGCTTCCGAGGGCAGTAGGCGCCGATGGGCAGTATGGACGACATCAAGAAGGCACGACAGGCGTGGGAAGAACAGATCCTGAAGCGCACGCTCTCACGCTCGCCCGAACGCCGCGACAGATTCGAAACGACGTCCGGCATCGAGGTGAAGCGCCTGTACGCGCCGGACGATCACACGGATGAGGAATACGTCGAACGCATAGGCTTCCCCGGCACCTACCCGTTCACGCGCGGCGTGCAGCCGACGATGTACCGGGGGCGGTTCTGGACCATGCGACAGTACGCCGGCTTCGGAACGGCGGAAGAATCCAATCGTCGCTACCGCTATCTCCTGGAACAAGGGCAAACAGGCCTGAGCGTCGCCTTCGACTTGCCGACGCAAATGGGGCGTGACTCGGATCACCCGCGCGCACAGGGAGAGGTGGGCCGGGTGGGCGTTGCCATCGATTCGCTGGCCGACATGGAGACGCTGCTGGCCGACATTCCGCTCGACAAGGTCACGACTTCGATGACCATCAACGCGACGGCAAGCACCTTGCTGGCGCTCTACCTGGTCGTGGCGGAGAAGCAAGGCGTCAGTTGGGACAAGGCTGGCGGCACGATCCAGAACGACATCCTCAAGGAGTACATTGCGCGCGGGACCTACATCTACCCGCCGGCTGGATCGATGCGCATCATCACGGACATTTTTGCATTTTGCACCAAAGAGGTCCCGAATTGGAATACGATATCGATCTCCGGCTACCACATCCGTGAGGCCGGATCGACCGCGGCTCAGGAAATCGCCTTCACGCTAGCGGACGGAATCGCCTACGTCGAAGCCGCATTGAAGGCCGGCCTGAGCGTCGACGAGTTCGCTGCCCGCTTGTCCTTCTTCTTCAACGTGCACAACAACTTTCTCGAGGAGATTGCCAAGTTTCGCGCTGCCCGGCGGCTGTGGGCCCGCATCATGAAGGAGCGTTTTGGCGCCAAGGATCCGCGTTCCATGATGCTGCGTACGCATGCGCAGACGGCAGGGTCGTCGCTCACCGCGCAGCAGCCGGACAACAACGTCGTGCGCACCACCATCCAGGCGCTTGCCGCAGTGCTCGGCGGCACCCAGTCGTTGCACACCAACAGCAAGGATGAGGCGCTGGGGCTCCCGACCGAGGATTCGGTGCGGGTGGCGCTGCGCACGCAGCAGGTCATCGCCCATGAGAGTGGCGTGAGCGACAGCATTGATCCCTTCGCCGGTTCGTACTGCATCGAATCGCTGACTGATGAGCTGGAACGCCGGGCCGAAGAGTACATCGCGGCTATCGATAAGCTGGGAGGAGCCGTTCGTGCCGTGGAGGCCGGGTACCAGCAGCGGGAGATCCACAACGCGGCCTTCCGCTACCAGCAGGAAATCGAGCGCAAGGAGCGGATCATCGTCGGGGTCAATGAATTCGCTCTGGCCGAGGAACCGAAGCTGGAGATCCTCCGGATCGATCCCCAGCTGGAAGGACGCCAGAAAGCCAAGCTGGCACGCCTGCGGGCGGAACGGAATGAGGCTGATCTGACACGGGCAATTCGGCGGGTGGAGGAGACCGCCCGTGGTGAGGGCAACCTCATGCCCGCTATCATCGACGCCGTGCGGGTCTATGCCACGCTCGGCGAAGTTGCCGATGCCATGCGCCGGGTTTTCGGTGAGCATCGACCGTCGGTTACGATGTAGCGGCCGGTCCTAGCCGTTCGTCGCGTTCCCCCAGCGATTGCTGCCGGAGCCTCGGACGGGTTGTAGCTCTGCCGTATTCATGTTAAACGCGCCATCAATTTCAGCCGGTGCGGTGGAAGGAGGAGAATCAATGACGATGGTGGCCAAGAAGATCTTTCTCACCCGAGGAGTGGGGAAGCATCGTGAGAAGCTGACCAGCTTCGAAATGGCCCTGCGCAGCGCCAAAATTGCGCAGTTCAACGTCGTCCGCGTCTCGAGCATCTTTCCGCCTCATGCGAAGCTGATCACTCCGCAAGAAGGTCTGAAGCTTCTCAAGCCCGGACAGATTCTTTACGTCGTCATGAGCGACAACGCGACCAACGAGCCGCATCGACTGATGGCCGCCTCGGTCGGCGTAGCCATCCCAAAGGATCGCACGCAGTACGGCTACTTGGCCGAGCATCACAGCTTCGGCCTGACTGACGACAAGACCGGCGACTACGCCGAGGACCTGGCAGCGTCGATGCTCGCCACCATCCTGGGCATCGAGTTCGATCCGAACAAGAGCTACGACGAGCGCAAGGACGTGTGGCGCCTGTCGAACGAGATCGTCATGACCCGCAATGTCACTCAGTCCGCTATCGGTGACAAGGACGGTTTGTGGACCTCGGTGGTTGCTGCCGCGGTCTTTGCGGAATAGAAGAGCGGTCAGGGTCAGCGGTCAGCTGTTAGTGTTCAAGCCGCTTTCTCCCCCGCTGCGTCTTGTTGGAACGTGCGAAGGGTATCCCTCGCTCACGTTCGACCGTTGGCACTTGGGGGCAAAGCGTTACTGTGAGCTGAAAGCTGCCCGCTTCCTCTTTTGACTTCCTGGCATCCGTTCTGCCCTCGTGGCGCTAGCGGGGGTACCAGTGCAGACCCTGGATGAGTTCCGCCGGAAGTTGGTTGGCGTGCGATTCTCCCGGGGCGCGCTGCTGTCGATCCGGCGGGGTCCCTGCACCTATCGGATCAACGTTGGCTTTGCGGGCAATTGAAAGGCAAAAAAAAGGCCGGGCGAATTGCCCGGCCTTTTGGAATCCCTAAGAGGCGCTGTTAGTGAGTCGTATCTGGTAAGTAGATGAAGTCATTCTGACTGCGTGTGCCACGCTGGACTGCAACGTAGGCGCCAGTATGTATCGTACTCCCATGCGTGTGGAACTCCTCCGCGATCGCGAGCAGCCCGTGCCCATGCGTCGTGTCAGAGTCCGCAACGCCGCGAATTATGGTCTGTCCGGTCAACGTGCCTTCTACGCTGACGTGAAAGATCGAGATCGCGTTATTACCGTTGCTGTTGCCGACCTTCGTGTCGATGTATGAAAGGTAGCGTTCGCTGAAGCAGGTAAGCGGACCACTCGTCGAGAAGCGCTGCTCGAATTCGTTGTAGACCAAATACTGCACCGTGGTCCTGAGCGGGAGCTGAGTGTTGAAATCCTCGGAGCAAGGGACGAGAGTGAGAGCGGTGTATACCGTATCTCCGAGGGCGGGCTCTTCAGCACCATCAAAGAAGTGATCGAGGATCAGGTAGTTCGGGCAGCCGTTATACTCCTGTCCAAGCACCAAGGTGTTATCCCGATTGTTCGCGCCGTGGATCGCTTCGATACCAATGGCGTTGTAACCGTCGATATCCGCTGCGGAGAAATCGAAATACTCGATCGTCGCCTCACCCTTCAGATCATTGCTATCGACCGGGAATTCGTCGTCCCCGACCTCGACACACTTGAGCTCGCCGATCATCGGGTCTTCGTTCACCGGCGGAATGCTGCCGCTGTTGAACTGCCCCCCGGGCCCTGAAGTACCGGCGAGGGGAAGGTTCGGCAAGCCAGCGGACACGGTCCAGCCGATCGGCTGTTTCGCCGTCAGGCGGAACGTGAAATCGGTCTCGATCCAGCCGGGAACGCACCTTTCCGTTGGCAAGCAAAGCGGGTCGGGATTCACCAGCCCAGGGTCGCAGATGGCCCCCGTGGTTGAGCAGTGCCCGTTTGCGTTCACGTAGAAGCACCGGACGTTGACCGGATCGCCCGAGGTATTCGTCAGTTGAATGACGGTATCAAGGCCGTTACTCGTGTCGACCACGAGCTTCGGGAACACCACGATCGCCGCAGGATTCGTCGACGAAATATCGGCGCGCGCAGCACCCGCCCAGAGGAGCACCCCTCCCAGGAGCATGCATGCTCCCAAGAGAAAAGGATTCCACTTCACCGTACGCATTGCCCTTCTCCTTTCAGCTGTCAGGGAGAAACCAGCCACTGCCTTTTCCCCTCTTTGCGTCTGTCGCACCGAGCACTAAAGTGCCGGCATTGTGATCTTATCCGGCCCGGTGGCCGGAATCAGGCTGCCTTCGCTGTGCAGGTTGTAAGCGGCCCGGGCGGCTGTGACAGTTGTCGAGAACTCGCCTGCCACCTGCACGGTCACGATCCGCTCGGCGACACCCACCAGCCCTCCGGTAAAGCCGTTAAGCTGAACGACGGGAGTGATTTCAGTCTGGGCGAAATCGGTCCCGAGCACCGCACGTCCGAAAACCGAGCTGTCGACTGCTGTTGCCGAGAACTGCGTGTCGATGCGAGCGATTTCCAGGTTGAAGTAACATGCAACCGTGGTGCTGGCGGAGAATCGCTGTTCGAACTCGTTGAACACGAGGAACTGCACGGTGACGCCGGTGGGCAGCTGGTTCTCGAAGTCCTCGCTGCAGGGCACCAGGGTGAGCTCCGTGAAGTTGCTGGAGGTGCTCCCGGAGGGCAGGACTCCACCACGGTCAACCAATCCAACGACCACCGGATCCTCCGCCCCACTGGCGAAGTGATTGAGAATCAACTTTGCGGGGCAGGCGTCGTAGTTGGTGCCATCGAGCAAGAGCGGATTGGAGGGCGAAGCATCCGGTTTGCCGAGAATACCGACGGCATTGTACTTGGCCACGTCACCGATAGCGGTCTGGTTAGGATTGAACGTACCCGGAGCCGGCGCGGTGTCGACGAGAGACTTGATGGTCGCCTCGCCTTTCAGATGATTGCCCGTCAGCGGCTCACCGGAATCCGTCACTTCGATACACTTCAACTCGCCGAGGAAGTCTCGGACCGGGGGCACATGCCCAGGGGCGAAGCCCGCGCTGTCACTTCCCAAGTCAGTGATGCCTTCGAAGCTACGTCCGGTGCTTACGAGCCAGTGGGTTGGCTGCTGCCGCGTGAGCCAAATGTCGAAGTCTGTTTCCTGCCACTGCGCCACGCAGGTAGGGCTCGGGTTTTCGCACGCTTGGCCAGTGAGCAGGCTTACCAGCGACGCGTTCACGTAAAAGCAGTGTGCGTGTGCCATGGAGTTGCCAGTGTTCGAGATCTGGATGATGGTGTCAAACGTACTGTCGACGCGGACCTTTGGAAAGATGAGGATCGATGCCCCCTTTTCCGTTGTGACGTCAGCACGAGCGCTAGCCGCCATTCCTCCCAGCGCCACCGCGAAACCGCAGAGGCACGAGAGAAAAGCGTTCCACTTCACCGTTCGCATTGCCCTCCTCCTTTCCAGTCGACCGACCCTGCTCGCTCTGTTCCTGCCGCTCACGTTCGGTATGTGGCGGCAGGCTGTGTCCCACGCACAGCGTAAGTGCGGGGATACATACTCAAAAATCCGCCACATTGTCAAGAATAAGGTCACGGAAAAGTGGACTTGCCAACGGAAAAACGCCCACGCCAACGGAAAAACGATCGAAAGTGGCGTCCGGTCT
The DNA here is from genome assembly GCA_036382395.1 of Candidatus Binatia bacterium. Taxonomy (NCBI): domain Bacteria; phylum Candidatus Binatota; class Binatia (SeqCode); species Binatia bacterium. The sequence goes on from DASVHW010000188.1 coordinate 18,200, forward strand.
GCCGATGGCCCGCAAGGGCGCTGGAAAACCCCTAAGGCCCGCGCCGATCGACGCACCTGTCCACGAAGAGGACCCGGCCGAGCTTCGTACCTCAGGGGGGTCCTGAGTTTCAGGTACGGGCGTCCTCCGGTTCTGCGCTTGTTCCCCGATTCGGGTGTTATGCTCGCACGATTTTCTCTCGCCCCTTGGTAACCGAGCGGGTGGCATTGCGCGTGTCGATCACCAGCGAACTGGCGTCCACGACGAGGTCGTAGTCGAAGACGGTATGGTCGGTGGTGATGACGACTGCATCCCACCGCCCCACCTCCTCGCGCGTGAGCGGCACGGACTGGAGGTGGAAGTCGTAGTGGCGTGAGCGCTTCAAGAACGGCACGTACGGATCGTGATAACCAACGTCGGCGCCCTTCTTGATCATCAGATCCATGATCTTGAGCGCTGGCGATTCGCGGGTATCGTCGAGATCGCGCTTGTAGGCGACACCCAGAACGAGTATGCGCGCTCCTTTGAGACTGCGTTGCCGCTCGTTGAGGGCATCCGTCAGCTTCTGAATCACAAACCCCGGCATGGCGGTGTTCACTTCACCTGCCAGCTCGATGAACCGCGTCGTCAAGTCATACTGCCGCGCCTTCCAGGTCAGGTAGAAGGGGTCGATGGGGATGCAATGCCCGCCGAGGCCCGGACCCGGATAGAACGCGGTGAAGCCGAACGGCTTGGTTGCCGCGGCGTCTATGACTTCCCACACGTTGATGCCCATGCGCTCGAACAGCAGTTTCAGCTCATTCACCAGAGCGATATTGACGCTGCGGTAGATGTTCTCCAGGAGCTTGGCGGCTTCCGCGACGCGTGCCGATGAAACCGGAACGATCTTTTCCAAGACGGCGCCATACAAGGCTGCGGCCGCCTCGCCACAGTCTGCCGTGTAGCCGCCGATGAGTTTGGGGATGGTCCGGGTGTTGTACTGCGCGTTGTTCGGGTCTTCGCGTTCGGGTGAGTAGGCCAGATAGAAGTCCTTACCGGCCCGTAGCCCACCGGCTTCGAGGATTTCGCGCACCACTTCATCGGTCGTGCCGGGATACGTCGTGCTCTCGAGCACGACGAGCTGGGCGTGCCGCAGATTGGTGGCAATGGCGTTTGCGGTTCCGATCACGTACGAGAGATCGGGCTCCCGGTGTTCGGTGAGTGGGGTCGGCACGCAGATCAGGATGGCGTCGCATTGGCTCAGGAGGCTGTAGTCGCTTGTAGGGTGGAAGCCAGAGCTGCCCGTGCGCAGCGGCTGCGAGTTCACGATGGCGCGTAAGCGCTCGGCGGGGAGGTGCCGGATGTAGCTCCCGCCGGCCCGCAGCTCCTCGATCTTGCCGGCGTCCACGTCGAAGCCGATTACGGCAAAACCGCCCTCGGCAAAGGTCGCCGCCAAGGGCAGGCC